>DASXNK010000043.1 GCA_036495095.1 Candidatus Dormiibacterota bacterium
GGTGGGGCAGCCCGCGGGCCGCGAGGAAGGCGGCGCGCACCCGGGCGCGGCCCTGCTCGGGAGGCGTGGCCGGCTCCTGGCCGCTCACCACCGGGGTGACCGCCACGGTACCCCCGCCGCGCCCCGCCAGAGCCTCGCGAACCCCCGGCAACGCCACGATGGGGCCCAGGCTGCTCACCGGGTTGCTCGGCGCCAGCAGCACCAGCTCGGCGGCGGCGATCGCCTCCTGCACCCCCGGCGCCGCCGTCGCCACCTCGATCCCGGCCTGGTGGACGGCGATCACCCGCGGCTGGGCGTGGCGCAGCACCAGGTACTCCTGCAGGGTCAGGGTGCCCTCGTCGGTGCTGACCATGGTGCGCACCGGCGCGTCGCTCATCGGCAGCAGCCGGGCCTCCACCCCCCAGGCCTCGGCCAGCCGCGCGGTGGCCTCGCCGAGGCTGCGTCCCTCGCGGAGCAGCCGGGTGCGCTCGAGGTGCTGGGCCATGTCCCGGTCACCGACGTGGAACCAGCCGGCGCCGTGGCGGGCGAGCGCCGCGTTGCAGTGGAAGGTGTCTCCGCGCAGCCCCCAGCCGCGCTCCTCGTCGAAGCAGCCGGCGAGCGCGTAGAGAACGCTGTCGAGGTCGGGGGAGACGTGGAGGCCGAGCCACTCCAGGTCGTCGGCGGTGTTGCCGATGCAGCAGAGCCCGGCGGTCCGTCCGCGCAGGCCGCCGAGGAACCGGGCGGCGCCGAACCCGCCGCAGAGGACCGTGACCACCGCGGCGGCCGCGCCGGCTACCGCAGCGCTGCCGGGGCCCGGTGACGCGCCGGGGCGCGGCCGTAGACGGTGGTGCGCTCCACCGGCTCCCGGCCGATCTCGCGGATCGCCGCCTCCAGCTCCTCGGGCTCCTTGCGCACCCCCCACTCGGCGCCGGCCATCCGCGAGATGGTCTCCTCCATGAGGGTGCCGCCGAGGTCGTTGGCGCCGCCCTGGAGCAGCTCCTTCGAGGCCTCGAGCCCGAGCTTCACCCACGAGACCTGCACGTTGTCGATCAGCCCGCTGAGCATGATCCGGGCGATCGCGTGGACCCGCCGGCTGTCGGCGACCGAGGCGCCGGGGCGGGCCAGGCCGGCCAGATAGATCGGCGAGTTCTGGTGGACGAAGGGGAGGGGCACGAACTCGGTGAAGCCACCGGTGCGCTCCTGGATGCGCGCCAGCCGGCGGATGTGGCCCACCCAGTGCGGGGGCGCGTCGACGTGGCCGTACATCATCGTCGACGAGGAGCGGAGGCCGACCGCGTGGGCGGTGCTGACGATCTCCTCCCAGGTGTCGGCGGGGAGCTTGCCCTTGGTGAGCACCCAGCGCACCTCGTCGTCGAGGATCTCGGCGGCGGTGCCGGGGATGGTGCCGAGCCCGCGGTGGCGGCACTCCTCGAGGAACTCGCGGAAGGAGATGCCCAGCCTGGTCGACCCGTTCAGCACCTCCATCGGGCTGAAGGCGTGGATGTGCATCTCCGGCACCCGGGCGCGGATCGCGTCGAGGATCAGGAAGTAGAAGTCGGCGGGCAGCCCCGGATGGATGCCGCCCTGGATGCACACCTCGGTGGCGCCGTATCCCCACGCCTCCTCGGCGCGGTCGGCGATCTCGTCGAGGCGCAGCGTGTAGGAGTCGGGGTCCATCTCGCGCTGGGCGAAGGCGCAGAAGCGGCAGCCGGTGTAGCAGACGTTGGTGAAGTTGATGTTCCGGTTCACCACGTAGGTGACGGCATCGCCCACCGCGGCCGCGCGCAGCCGGTCGGCGACCCGGCACAGCTCCTCGAGCGCCACGCCCTCCGCCTGGAACAGTGCCAGCGCCTGCTCGTCGGTGACCGGACGGCCCGCCTCGGCGTTGCCGAGCGCGGCGCGGATCTCGGCGTCGAGCGGCGCCCCGGTGCGCGGCGTCCACGCGGCGGTCACCGGCAGCGCGTGGATGTCGCCGTACACCGCCAGCGCGTCGTCGCGCAGCCCGGCGTCGGCGCCCTTCGCGTAGGTGAGCGCGGTCTGGCGCGGCTTCCACTCCACGTCGGGGTCCTGCCAGGGCTGGGGCTCGGCGCGTGCACCCTCCACGGCGAGCCCGTCCCCGCCCAGCAGCGCCGCCACCGGCGCGCGCATCCGGGTGGCCAGGAAGGGGTCGGGACGGGTGGCGAACTCGGGGTAGACGCAGAGGCGCTCGCGCAGGGTGAGCCCGTGCTCGGCGGTGCGCGCCGCGAGATCGTCGAGGGCGGGCCAGGGGGCCTCGGGATTGACGTGGTCGGGGGTGACCGGCGAGACCCCGCCCCAGTCGTTGATGCCCGCCGCCAGCAGCCGCGGGTAGTGGGGGTCGCTGAGGTTCGGCGGCGCCTGCACGTTCATCCGCGGGCCCAGCACCACCCGCGCGGTGGCGACGGCAGCGAGGAACTCGTCGAACCCGGGCTCGGGATGGTCGCGCATCGCGGTGCGCGGCTTCGCCCGGAAGTTCTGGACGATGACCTCCTGGACGTGGCGATGGCGCCGGTGCGCCTCGCGGATGGCGAGGAGCGCGTCGGCGCGCTCCGCCTCGGTCTCGCCGATGCCGACCAGGATGCCGGTGGTGAAGGGGATGCCGAGGCGGCCCGCGTCCTCGATGGTGCGCAGTCGCACCGCCGGGACCTTGTCGGGGGAGCGGTGGTGGGCCATGCCCTTCTCGAGCAGGCGCTCCGAGGTCTGCTCGAGCATGATCCCCATCGAGGCGCTCACCTGCCTGAGGCGCGCCATGTCCTCCCACGACATCACCCCGGGGTTGAGGTGGGGGAGGAGGCCGGTCTCCTCGATGATCAGGATGCAGATCGCGCGCAGGTACTCGAGGGTGCTCCGGTAGCCGCGCTCCTCGAGCCAGCGCCGCGCCGTCGGATAGCGGTCCTCGGGCTTGTCGCCGAGGGTCAGCAGCGCCTCCTTGCACCCCGCCTCGCGTCCCGCGCGAACGATGGCGAGCACCTCGTCGGGGGAGAGGAAGGGGGCGGCGACCCGAGCCGGTGGTTTCGCGAACGTGCAGTAGTGACAGTGGTCGCGGCAGAGCATCGTGAGCGGCACGAACACCTTCCGCGAGTAGGTGACGACGTCGCCGTGGCCGAGCTCACGCAGCCGTGTGGCCACGGCACAGAGCTCGGCGAGGGCCTCGCCCCGCGCACCCAGGAGCGCGGTGACCTCGGCGGGCGACAGGGTCTTCCCCTGGGCCGCGCGGTGCAGAGCACGGCTCAGTGTCCGCTCCATGTCGGCACCTACTGTAGAGGATCGGTCGGTGAGGGGGCTCCCGCCGAGGCGGCGAACGTGGGCACGCTGCCGCAGAGGGTCATGCCGCCGTCGGCGTTGCTCTGAAGGGAGAGCTCGCCGCCGACCCGGGCCAGCCGCTGGCTCAGCGACGCGAGCCCGTAGTGCTCACCGTCCCGGGGCACGTGGGTGACCTGGAAGTCCTCGGGAAGGCCGCGCCCGTCGTCCTGCACCAGGACCTCGGCGCTCTCCTCGCCGTAGTGCATGGTGACCAGCACCGTCGACGCCCCGGCGTGCTTGCCCACGTTGTGGAGCCCCTCGCGCACCACCGCGAGCAGCACCCCCTCCTGCTCGCTGCTCAGCGGATACGCCTCGCCGAGGACCGCGAAGTCGGTGGCGGTGCCGGTGAACGTCGCGAAGCCGCGCACGTCCAGGCCGATCACCGCCGGGAGGCCGTCGTCGCAGGCGGCCGGCGCGAGCGCGCGGAGGATGTCGCGCAGCGAGGAGGCCGCCTGTGACGCCTGCGCCTCGATGGCGCGGATCTGCTCCACCACGTCGGGCGCGCCACCTCCCAGGGTGGTGCTGGCGCGCTGCGCCGCGCTGCCGATGCCGAAGAGCAGCGGGCTGAGGTTGTCGTGGAGGTCGCGGGAGAGCCGCTGCCGCTCCTCCATCGCGCTGAGCCGGGCGGTCCGCTGCGCGCCCATCGCGGCTCCCAACGTCGGGCCCAGCTCGGCGGCGAACTCCTCGGCAAGCCGCCGGGCGCGGTCGCCGACGTCGCCGGGTGTGCGATTCAGGGCATAGAGGACCCCGATCACCCGGCCGCGATGGATGATCGGCACCCCGAGGATGGCGTGGATCCCCTCCTGGCGGACCATGTGATCGACCAGCCGGGGCGAGATCTCCGGCTCGGTCTCGAAGTCGGCGACCGACACCGACAGCCGGTGCTGCAGCACCTTGCCGGCGACACCGTCGCCGTACGCCACCTCGAGGCCGTTGCGCACCCCCGGGGTGCGCACCCGCCAGGCGCCGCGGGTGACCATGAGCCGCGGGCCCTCGCGCAGGCTCACCCCGGTCGCGTCGGTGCCGACGATGGGGCCGAAGCGGCAGGCCGCCCGCCGGGCGACGACGGAGGCGTCGAGCAGCCCCACCAGGCTGCGCGACGCCTCGGTCATCCGCCGCAGGTCGGCGACGGCGATGCGCGCGGCGCTGTGGTCGGCGCGGGTCATGCGCCGCGGCACCGCGGCCGGAACGCGCCCGGCACCGGGCCGGGCGCGTCCGATGCGACGTTCACCGCTGCTCCCCGGCTACAGCAGCCGCTCGCTGAGGACGTTGTCGACAGTGATGTGGGCACCGTTGACGAACGAGGCGCGGTCGGTGGCGAGGAAGAGCACCGCCTGGGCGGCCTCGCGGGGGGTCCCCAGCCGTCCCTGCTTGGCCTGGAGGATGGGGCCCAGGTCGCCGAAGGCCGCCGCCAGCTTGCCGAAGGCCCGCTCGGTCACCATCGGGGTGTCGAGGAACGCGGGGCAGACGCAGTTCACCCGCACGCCGGCGTCGCGCAGCTCGGCCGCCGCGGTCCGGGTGAGCGACACCACCGCCGCCTTGGTGGCCGCGTAGGCGCCGAACATGGGACAGCCCCCGAGCCCGGCGACCGAGGACATGTTCACGATGTTGCCGCCGCCCGACGCGATGATCGCCGGCGCCCCGTACTTGATCCCGAACCACACGCTCTTGATGTTGACCTGGAGGATCTGGTCGAAGTCCGCCTCCTCGTGGTCGAGGAGGCTGACCACCTGCTCGATGCCGGCGTTGCTCACCAGCACGTCGAGGCCGCCGAAGGCCGCGGAGGCGGCGTCGATCGCCCTCTTCACGTCCTCGCCCCTGGACACGTCACCGGTGACCGAGGGGCAGCCGAGGCTGTCGGCGATCTCCTTCACCCCGGCGCTGATGTCCTGGAGCATCACCTGCGCCCCCTCCTCGACGAAGAGCTCGGCGATCTGCCGCCCGATGCCCGACGCCGCGCCGGTGACCAGGGTGCGCTTTCCCTGCAGCTCAGCCATCCTGTCTCCTTTCTCCTTGCCCGTTGCCTGCGCTCGCCGCCCGCGTGCCCAGCGGCAGGCGAGCGTGCAGCTCCTGGGTGACGATGCCCCTCAGCACGAGGGTCATGTAGTGGTCGGCGATGGTGTCGGGGTCGAGCCGCGCGCCCGGCTGGTACCACTGCAGGGTGGAGTTCATCAGCCCGGCGATGGCCATGCTGGTGAGCCGGACGTCGTGGGGGCGGATGCTGCCCTCGCGGACGCCGCGCTCGAGCAGCAGCTCGACCAGCACCTCGGTCTCGCGGCGGAGGTCGAGGACCTGGCGGTACTGGGGACCGCGGATGCGCCACTGCTCGCGCACCAGCACCCGCCACTGGTCGCGGAAGTGGTCGACCTCGTACATCCAGCGGCGGGCGACCTCGTAGGCGCACTCGACCACGGGCACGTCGCGCTCGCAGATCCGCCGCATGTCCGCGACGAAGGCGCCGCCGGTGTCGGTGACGATGTGGACGAGCACCGCCTCCTTGCTCTCCACGTGGTAGTAGAGCGAGCCCAGGGTCAGCCCCACCGCGGAACAGATGTTTCGCATCGTGGTCTCCGCGTAGCCGCGCTCGGCGAACAGCCGGGCGGCGACCTCGAGGATCTCGCGGGTGCGCACGACGGTCGGCTTGCGCTGCTGCGGCACCGACCGGGCGGTGCCGCCGGCCTGCCGGCCGGGGCGAGGGGCGCCGTCCGCGGACGCTGTGTGCTGGCTCATCTCCCCGCACGTTGACGACTATCGAACGTCCGATAGATACTACCAGCCCGGTGGAGGTGATTGGTAGGTCAGCGAAGGAGGTCCTGGTCGTGGGCACCAACAAACCTGTCGTCGTCTATGGAGCGAACGGGTACACGGGAAGGCTCGTCTGCGAGTACCTGCGCGAGTACAACCTCCCCTTCATCGCCGCCGGCCGCGACGCGTCACGGGTCCGCAGCGTGCTGGAGAGCGTGCCGGGGATCGAGACCGCGGACTACGAGGTCCGGGAGGTCGAGCACTCGGTGGGAGCGCTCACCGAGCTCTTCTCGGGCGCCAAGGTCGTGTGCAACATGGTCGGGCCGTTCATCACCTACGGCCCCCAGGCCGCCGAGGCGGCGCTGAACGCCGGCTGCCACTACCTCGACACCACCGGCGAGCAGGACTGGTGCATGGTCGCCGACGAGAGGTTCGGCGCCCGCTTCGCCGAGAAGGGGCTGCTGATCTCGCCCTCCTGCGCGCACCAGTTCACCACCAGCGACATCGCCGCCCACATCTGCCTGGAGACCACCGGGGTCGACAGCCTCGACATCCTCTCCATCTGGGGCGGGATGCCGACCAAGGCGTCGACGGCGACGATCTTCACCATCCTCATGGCCGACCACCACTACCTCGAGCAGAACCAGTACGTGAAGTACCCGCCGGCGGCGTACTTCGAGGTGGTGCTGCCCGGACAGCATCAGACCGCGCTGGTGATGTCGAACTGGTCGTCCCCGCACCCGGTCTGGCACCGGCGCAACCCGCGCGTCGCCAACTGCAAGGTGCTCGGCGGCGTGTTCAACCGCGCGGTCATGGAGCAGGTCGTCCAGATGGCGCAGATGGTCGAGGAGAAGATCAAGCCACTGGACCCGGACGGCCAGCGCAAGGCGCTCGCCGACGTGGCCGCCCAGGTGCAGGCGGGGATGCCGCCCCGGGAGAACCACCGGGTCAACCGGTCGCTCGACTCCGTGTACGCCACCGGGCCGCACAAGTCGGTGCACTGCGTGATCCGCGGCTCCAGCAACTACAAGCAGACCGCGCTGTACCAGGCCTTCTGCGCGCACAACCTGGTGATCGGCCGGCCCCGCGCCGTCGGCTTCGCCTCGGTGTGCCAGGCCTTCGGGCACCGCGAGGCGCTCGGCGTGCAGCAGAGCTTCGGCCTCCTCGGCGAGCCGGTCGTCACCGGCCAGGTGAGCCAGGTGCCGGCGCCGGTGTCCGCGTCGGACCTGGGCAGGCTCAACGGCGCCGGCGTTCCCGCGCAGGTGCTGCAGGCCGTGCACTGACCGTCACCCGATGAACCTCGGTGACATCCTCACCAACGCGTCACGGGTGTATCCCGACACCACCGCCCTCGTCTGGGACGAGGGCGGTGGGCGTCGCAGCTACCGCGAGCTGAACCAGCGCGCCGACGCCCTCGCCGGCGCGCTGGCCGGCGATCTCGGCGTCGGTCACGGCGACCGGGTCGCGGTGATGATGTACAACGGCCCGACCCTGCTCGAGGCCATGTTCGCGGTGTGGAAGGCGGGGGCGACGGTGGTGCCGCTCAACGCCCGCTTCACCGCCGAGGAGATCGCCTACCACGTCGCCGACTCCGGGGCCCGGGTGCTCATCGGAGGCGCCGACTTCGCCGCCACCCTCACCGGCATGCGTGACCGGATCGGGGCGGAGACGCTGGTGCTCGAGGGCGGCGGCGACGGTGCCGCCGACCTCGGCGGGCTGGCGGCGGCGCACGCCGGGCAGCCCTTCACCACCGTGGACGTGGCCGACGACGACGTCGCCTGGATCGCGTACACGTCGGGCACCACCGGACGGCCCAAGGGCGCGATGCTCACCCACGGCGCGCTCACCTTCGTGGCGGTGTCCTGGCTGGCCGACCTGCAGCACCTCGAGCCCGAGGACGTCGGCCTCTACGCGGCACCGCTCACCCACGGGGCCGGGATCATGGCGCTCGCCTTCACCATGAAGGCCTGCACCCAGGTGCTGCTCCAGCCCACCGGCTTCGACGCCGCCCGCTTCCTGGCGACGATCGCTCGCGAGCGGGTCACCCACACCTGGCTGGTGCCGACCCAGGTCAAGATGGTGCTCGACCATCCCGGGCTGGACGGCGCCGACCTCTCCACCCTGCGCACCATCGTCTACGGTGGCGCGCCGATGCACGTCGAGCACCTCCGGGAGGCGATCCGGCGGATCGGCCCGGTGTTCGTGCAGCTCTTCGCACAGACCGAGTCGCCGATGACCGCCACCCATCTCCGGGCCCAGGAGCACATCGTCGAGGGCCCGGGCAGCGAGCGGCTCGCCTCCTGCGGCCACGTGCGCTCGGGCATGGAGGTGGCCATCGTCGACGGCGACGACCGTCCCGTCGCCGCCGGCGAGACCGGCGAGATCTGCGTGCGCGGACCGGCGCTGATGAAGGGGTACTGGCAGCGGCCCGAGGCCACCGCCGAGACCCTGCGCGGCGGCTGGCTGCACACCGGCGACATCGGCCGCCTCGACGACCACGGCTACCTGTACATCATGGACCGGTCCAAGGACATGCTCATCTCCGGCGGGCTCAACGTCTATCCGCGCGAGATCGAGGAGGTGCTGCTGCGCCATCCCGCGGTCTCGGAGTGCGCGGTCATCGGCATCCCCGACGATCGCTGGGGCGAGACCGCGATGGCGGTGGTGGTGCTGGCGGACGGCGTGGAGGTGACCGCCTCCGACCTGAAGAGCTTCGCGAGCGAGCACCTCGCCCCCTACAAGAAGCCGCGAGCCTTCGAGTTCGTCGGCGCGCTGCCCAAGACGACCTACGGGAAGATCGACAAGAAGGCGCTGCGCGCGCCCCACTGGGCGGGTCGCGAGCGCATGGTCTGAGGTGGTGCGGTGAGGGCTGCGTACTTCCGGCGCGTCGGACCGGCGCGCGAGGTGCTGGAGGTCGGCGAGATCCCCGACCCCGAGGCGGGGCCGGGGCAGGTGCGGGTGCGGGTGGCGGCGTCGGGAATCAACCCGGCCGACGTCAAGCGCCGCGCGGGGATGCGCGGCGAGCTGCCCTTCCCCCTGGTGGTGCCTCACGACGACGGTGCCGGGGTGATCGACGCGGTCGGGGAGGGAATCCCGCCGTCGCGGGTCGGGGAGCGGGTCTGGGTGTACGACGCCCAGCTGCGCGGCGCCTTCGGCACCGCCGCCGAGGCGGTGGTCGTGTCCGCGGCGCAGGCGGTGCCGCTGCCCGGGGGAACCGGGTTCGACGCCGCCGCGTGCCTGGGGGTGCCGGCGGTGACCGCGCATCGCTGCGTGCACGCGGACGGCCCGGTGGAGGGCCGCACCGTCCTCGTCCAGGGGGCCACCGGCGCGGTCGGGCTCGCCGCGGCGCAGCTGGCGCGGCGGGCCGGCGCCCGGGTGCTGGTGACCGCCGGGTCGCCGGAGAAGCTCGCCGCGCTGGCGGAGCGGGGCTTCGACGAGGGCGTGGTCTACCGCAGCGCCGACGTCGGGGCGTGGGCGCGCGAGCGCACCGGCGGCGCGGGCGTCGACCGGGTGGTCGACGCCGAGCTCGGCGAGAACCTCGGCCGCGATCTCGACGCGGTCCGCGCCGGCGGGGTGATCTGCGCCTTCGGGTCGGCGCTGAACCCGGAGCCGGTGCTGCCGGTGTACGCGATGCTGGGCAGGGCCGCGGTGCTCCGCATGGTGCTCGTGTACCTGATCTCGGCGGAGCAGCGGGCGGCGGCGAACGCGGAGGTGACGGCGGCGCTGGAGGACGGCAGCCTGGCCCCGATCATCGGCCGGCGCTTTGGCCTGGAGGACGTCGCCGCCGCCCACGAGGCCGTCGAGGCGGGCTCGTTCGGACAGGTGGTGGTGACGCCGTAGCCGGCTCGGCGCGCTGACGGCCGCCGGACGCCCGGCGCAGAATGGCCGCCCGGCCGCGGCATGGCCGCGGCCAGTGTGGAGGAGCCGGGATGGCCGACACCGTGTATCGCGTCACCGATCTCGTGGGCGTGAGCAGCGACTCCTGGGAGGCGGCGGCCCAGGTTGCGGTCGAGACCGCGGCGAAGACGCTGCGAGACCTGCGGGTGGCCGAGGTCGTGAAGCTCGACTGCACCATCGAGGACGGGAAGGTGGCGAAATTCCGCACCCGGCTCAACGTATCGTTCAAGTACGAGGGCGGCGGCGACTAGAGACCAGACCGTCGGTGGGTGCGGGGGCCTCGCCGCCGGGCAGGTCCTCGCACCGCCACGGGTCGGCGGCGGGTCGGCCCGCGAGCCATCGCCGGGCGTCGGCGCGGCCGAGGTCCATCATCGGGTCGAAGAACTCGCGGGCGAAGAGGAGGTAGCTGAGCACCTCGCCGCGCTGCGGGTTGCGCCCGACGTCGAGGACACGGCCGAGCAGGTGGAGGTCGCGGGACCGGCGCAGCCCGCCCAGGCCCGCGAAGTACCGCCGGTGGATCTCGCCGGCGAGCCGGCCCACGGTGTCGCCGCCGGGCGGCGCCACGAAGATGTACGGGACCGGCCGGCGGGCGCCGGGGACCTGCGCGGCGGCGGGGGTGTTCCCGCGGGCGAGGAGCTGGTTGACCATGACCAGCGTGGCCACGTCGTTGGCGAGCTGGTCGGCGAGGCCGGCCTGGAGCATCTGCGCCGCCCCGGCGAAGATGTCGGGGCGTTCGCCGTCGGTGGGCTCGCGGGTGCCGGCGATCGAGTTGAGGCCGATCACCACCAGCCGGTCGGCGCCGAGCCGGAGCGCCGGCTTGAGCGGGGTGTTGAGCCGGGTGCCGCCGTCGCCGTACCAGCCGGCGGCCCGTGAGGGGCGGGTGACCTCGACCGCGGGGAAGAGCACCGGGATCGCCGCCGATGCGCGCACGTGCACCTCGCTCAGCCGGGTGGCGACGTAGTCGATGCCGCGGACCGGGTCGTGCGGCGGCGGTGATCCGCCGTGGTGGAAGACGACGCTCCGGTTGGTGCGGTACGACGTCGCCACCGCGGCCACCGACTGCAGCCTGCCCTCGGTGACGTTGCGGGCGACGCGGTCGAAGCCGATTCTGCTGGCCAGGGTCTGCGACTGCGGGCCCGAGTCGAGCAGGCTCGGGACGCTGGCCCCGGGGACGCCGGCGAGCTCGAGGCCGTAGAGGAGCAGGCGCTTCAGCTCGCCGAGGGAGATGAGCGGGCCGAGGACGTCCTCGTACCGGGTCATCTGCCAGGTGCCCTCGGCGCGCTGGATTGCGTCCCCGAAGGGGAGGTGGGCGCCGGCGGCGAGGAGGGCGGCGTTGATGGCGCCGGCGCTGGTGCCGACGATGATCTGCGGGCGCTCGTTGCGGGCCTCGAGGATCGGGGCGAGGACGGAGAGGACGCCGATCTCGTAGGCCCCCCGTGCGCCGCCGCCGGAGAGGACGAGGCCGACCCGTGTCGGTGTGGGCATGGGCTGGACCATGATGGCGGCTGGTACTCGGGCGCGGCTGAGCACCGTGGCCACCGCCGAGGACCGGGGGGCCTGGCCGGTGACCGGCCGGAGCACGCCGCCCCGGCCGGTCCGCCTGGCGCCGTCTGTCTACGCGGCCCTCAGCGAGCCGGCGTGCGCCTCCCCCTCGAGCGCCACGGCGAGCACGTCCTCGACCCGGGTCGCCAGGTGGAAGGTCATGTCGTTGCGCACGCTCTCGGGCACGTCGTCGATGTCGTTCTGGTTCCGCCGCGGGAGGATCACCTCGCGCAGCCCCATCCGGTGCGCGGCGAGCACCTTCTGCTTCACCCCGCCGATCGGCAGCACCAGGCCCTGCAGCGTCACCTCGCCGGTCATCCCCACGGTGCTCCGCACCGGTCGGCCGCTGAGCAGGCTGACGATCGCCGTGGTCATGGTGACCCCGGCCGACGGGCCGTCCTTGGGGATGGCGCCCGCGGGAACGTGGATGTGGAACGCCCTCGCCGCCGCGGACGGGTCGATGCCCAGCTCCACGGCGTGGGAGCGCACGTAGGACAGCGCGATCTGCGCCGACTCCTTCATGACGTCGCCCAGCTGTCCGGTCAGGGTCAGACCCCGGCCCGGGGTGCTGGTGGCCTCCACGAAGAGCACGTCGCCACCGGTGCCGGTGACCGCGAGCCCCGTGGCCACCCCCGGCACCGCGGTGCGCTCGGCGACCTCGTTGTCGACCTTCGGCTTGCCCAGGTACTCGCGCACCTGGTCGCCGTCGATCCGCACCGGCGGCGTCAGCCGCCCGGTGGCGAAGCCGGTGGCCACCTTGCGGGTGAGCTTGCCGAGCTCGCGCTCGAGGTTGCGCACCCCCGCCTCGCGGGTGTGGTCGCTCATCACCCTGAGCAGGGCGGCGTCGGTGACGCTGACCTCCTCCGGACGCAGGCCGGCGCGGGCCACCTGCCGGGGAAGCAGGTGATCGCGGGCGATCGCCACCTTCTCCTGCTCGGTGTAGCCGTCGAGCCGGATCAGCTCCATGCGGTCGAGCAGCGGCGCCGGGATCGTCTCCCACACGTTCGCCGTGGGGATGAAGAGCACCTCGGAGAGGTCGAGGTCGACCTCGAGGTAGTGGTCGCGGAAGCTGTGGTTCTGCGCGGGATCGAGCACCTCGAGCAGCGCCGCGGACGGGTCGCCCCGCCAGTCTCCGCCGACCTTGTCGATCTCGTCGAGCATGATGACCGGGTTCTTGGTGCCGGCCTCCTTCAGCGCGCGCACGATCCGTCCCGGCAGCGCCCCGATGTAGGTGCGCCGGTGACCGCGGATCTCCGCCTCGTCGTGCACGCCGCCGAGCGACACCCGCGCGAACTTGCGTCCGAGCGCACGCGCGACCGACTCCCCGAGCGAGGTCTTGCCCACGCCGGGCGGGCCCACCAGGGTGATGATCGCGCCCGAGCCGCGGCCGCCGAGCACCTCGAGGCCACGCTCCTGGCGCAGCTTGCGCACCGCCAGGAACTCGAGGATGCGGTCCTTCACGTCCTCGAGGCCGGTGTGGTCCTCGTCGAGGATGCGCCTCGCCTCGGTCAGGTCGTAGTTGTCCTCCGACCGGACGTCCCAGGGCAGGTCGAGCATCCAGTCCAGGTAGGTCCGGATCCAGCCGTTCTCCGGGTTCTGCTCGCTGGTGCGCTCCAGCCGGTCGAGCTCGCGCTCCACCTCGGTGCGCACCGCCTCGGGCATGCCCGCCTCGGCCACCCGGCTGCGGTACGTGGAGACCACGTCGCCGCTGCCCTCGCCCAGCTCCTTGCGGATCGCCTCCATCTGCTGGCGCAGCAGGAAGTCGCGCTGGGTCTTCTCCATCCCCTCGGACACCTTGCTGCGGATCTGCTCCTTCAGCGACGCGTCGGCGAGGTTCTGCCTGGTCCACTCGATGAGGCTGGTCAGCCGCTGCTCGACGTCGAGCGTCTCCAGCACCTCGATCTTCTGGTCGGTGCTGAGCTCGGGCGAGTAGCCGGCGAGGTCGGCGAGGTGGCTGGGGTTGCGGGCGTTCCGGACGAACTGCACCGCTCCCGGCGCGCCCCGCGACTCGAGCACGCTCTCGATCAGCGCTCGGTACTCGCGCGCCAGCTCACGCACCCGGTCGGTGTCGTCCCCCGTCTCCGGCAGACGCTCGACCTGCACCCAGAGGGCGCCCTCGATGTCGGCCTGGCCACCGCCGGGACGGCCGCGGTGCTCACCTTTGAAGATGGCCACCTCGACGCCGGTGGGCAGCCGGCCGGAGCTCTCCACCCGGGCCACGGTGCCCACGCGGGCGAATCGGCCCTCGATGCGCGGCACCAGCAGCACCAGCCGGTTGCCCCGCCCCGCGGCCTCGACGGCCGCCTTCTGGGCGTCGTCGTTCAGCGCCAGGGTGACGGTCATGTGGGGCAGCACCACGACGTCGTCGAGGGGCAGCACGGGGAGGAGTTCGGAGTTCAGCTCGGTCATGTTCTTTGGTATCCCAGTCGAGCTCCGACCGGAGGCCCGGTTGCCTCGGGTCAGGAGCTGACGGGGGGTACGTACCCAGACCGGCCGGGGGCGAATCCAGGGCGTGGGGTGGTCCCCTGCGGGTAGGCTGATCCGACGCCGCTGCCGTGCGTTGGTGAGGAGACGCGATGGACCGGGACGGATACGGGGTGCGTGAGGGGCAGACGCCGCTCGACCGCCTCCTCGAGGACTGCCGCACGCTCTCGCCGGCCGGCATCGAGCGGATCGCGCACGGCTGGGAGGTCCTCGCCGAGGGCGAGCTCCACCCGCCGTACGTCGCCGCCGAGCGCGCCGCCGTCCGGCTCCTGGAGCAGTCGGGTCGCGGCCAGGCGTGGGACGAGCTGCGCAACCGCCTGCTCGGCCTCACCGAGCGCGGCACCCCGATGATCGCGTGGCGGGTGGAGCACGGCGACACCGGCCACCGCGCCGAGCGCGCGCTGCTCGGCACCGCCCTGGCGCTGCTCGCCGGGCCCGACCTCGAGCGCGCCCACCGCGAGGCGCTGCTCCGGCCCACCGCGGAGGCGCTGCCCTGGCTGCTCACCGGCAACCTCCCGGTCTAGCCGTGCCCACCAGCACCGCGCTGAGCGACCGCGAGCACGCCGTCGTCGAGGCGGTTCCCAAGGGCCTGTACATCGGCGGCCGCTGGCGGGAGTCGTCGTCGGGGGCGACCTTCGCCGTCGACGACCCGTCCACCGGGCA
The DNA here is from genome assembly GCA_036495095.1 of Candidatus Dormiibacterota bacterium. Taxonomy (NCBI): domain Bacteria; kingdom Bacillati; phylum Candidatus Dormiibacterota; species Candidatus Dormiibacterota bacterium. Next base: position 14,632 of record DASXNK010000043.1, read on the forward strand.
GCCGCTCTGCGAGGTCGCCGACGGCAGCCCCGAGGACGGCATGGAGGCGCTGGCGGCGGCCGCCGGAGCCCAGGCGGCCTGGGCCGCGCAGCCGCCCCGCGAGCGCGGCGAGATCCTCCGCCGCGCCTACGAGATGCTGGTGCGGCGCGCCGACGACCTCGCCCTGCTCATGACCCTCGAGATGGGCAAGGCGCTCGCCGAGTCGAGGGCCGAGGTGCTCTACGCCGCCGACTTCCTGCGCTGGTTCGGCGAGGAGGCGGCGCGCATCGACGGGCGCTGGACGATGGGCCCCACCGGGAACGGGCGCATCCTGGTGATGCAGCAGCCGGTGGGCCCGAGCGTGATGGTGACGCCATGGAACTTCCCGATGGCGATGGGCACCCGCAAGATCGGGCCCGCGGTCGCCGCCGGCTGCACCATGGTGGTGAAGCCGGCCCGGCTGACCCCGCTGTCGATGCTCGAGCTCGCCCGCATCCTCGAGGATGCGGGCCTGCCGCCGGGGGTCCTCAACCTGGTCACCACCTCGAGCTCGGGCGCGGTGGTCTCGCCGCTGCTGAGGGACCCGCGCACCCGGAAGCTCTCCTTCACCGGCTCGACCGAGGTCGGCCGCCGGCTCGCCGCCGAGGCGGCGGACAACGTCCTCCGCGTCTCCATGGAGCTGGGCGGCAACGCCCCGTTCCTGGTCTTCGACGACGCCGACCTCGACGCCGCGCTCGAGGGCGCGATGCTCGCGAAGATGCGGAACATCGGCGAGGCCTGCACCGCTGCCAACCGGTTCCACGTCGCCGAGGGCCTCGCCGGCGAGTTCGCCCGGGGCCTCGCCGAGCGGATGGGGGCGCTCCGGGTGGGCCGGGGCAGCGACCCGCAGACCCAGGTCGGGCCCCTGATCGAGGAGGCTGCCCGGCGCAAGGTGGTCGAGCTCGTCGACGACGCCGTCCACCGCGGCGCCCGGGTGCTGACCGGCGGTGCCCCGGTCGACGGGCCGGGCTGGTTCTACCAGCCCACCGTGCTCGTCGACGTGCCCCGCGACGCCCGCCTGCTCCGCGAGGAGATCTTCGGGCCGGTGGCGCCGATCACCACGTTCAGCACCGAGGAGGAGGCGATCGCCCAGGCCAACGACACCGAGTTCGGCCTGGTGGCATACGCCTTCACCCGCGACCTGGCCCGGGCGCTCCGGGTGGTGGAGGCGCTGGAGACCGGGATGGTCGGCCTCAACCAGGGCGTGGTCTCCAACGCGGCCGCACCCTTCGGCGGGGTGAAGCAGTCGGGCTTCGGACGTGAGGGCGGCCACGAGGGCATTCGCGAGTACCTCGAGGTCAAGTACGTCAACCTCGCGGGGTGAGCGATGCCGCCGGCCAGCGCCTGGCCGCCCACCTGCGCGCCCGCCTCGGCGCCTGGCCGCCGCCGCCCGGCACGGTGGAGGTGATCGGAGACCGGCGGCGCGAGCGCGAGCAGGGCGGTCGCTGGTGGATGCCGGCCCTCGCCATCGCCTCCCCGGAGGGCGCGGTGCTGTCGGTGCCCCCGGCGGCGGCCGAGCGGCTCCGCGACCGGCGGCTCGACCTGGAATCCGACGAGCTCTGGCGGGAGGTGGCCGCGCTCACCGGCGAGCCCGACGCGGTGCGCCGCAGCGGCGTCTTCCGCTGGACCGGCAGCCCGGTCCCGGCCCCCGGGCTGGGGGTCTGGCTCGACCCCGCCGACCCCCGGGTGCCGCCCTGGCTCAACGCGTTCGACAGCGAGGTGCTGATCGCCCTCGACGAGAACGGCGCATATCTCGGCGGCGCCGGGCGCAAGCGCCACGATCCCCACGGCCACGAGATCAGCGTCGGCGTCGAGGCCGCGGCGCGCGGTCGCGGCCTGGCGCGGGCGCTGGTGTCGCGGCTGGCCCGCCGCATCCTCGACGACGGCGCCGTCCCGACCTACATCCACGACCCTCAGAATGGCGCCTCGTGCCGGGTGGCGGAGGCCGCCGGCTTCCCCGACCGGGGATGGCGCGCGATGGGTCTGTGGACGGCAGGAGGCAGCGGATGAGCACGGGAACGGTGGTCGGGCCCATCGCCCTGGTGGGGAGCGGCGAGTTCCTGCCGGTGATGCGCGAGGTCGACGCCGAGCTGCTCACCGGCCGCCCCCAACGGGCCGTCTTCCTGCCCACCGCCGCCGCCCCGGAGGGGGAGGAGCGGCTCCGCTACTGGATCGACCTCGGCACCTCCCACTACCGCGGCATGGGGGTCGAGCCGGTGCCGCTGCGGGTGCTGAGCCGGGAGGACGCCGGCGATCCCGAGCTCGCCGCCCAGGTCGAGGGTGCGGGCCTGGTCTACCTCTCCGGCGGCAACCCCGCCTACCTGGTCGAAACCCTCCGCGACACCCTGGTCTGGCGTGCCATCCGCGCCGCCTGGGAGGCGGGGACGGCGCTGGCCGGCTGCTCGGCGGGGGCGATCGCCCTCTCCGCCGTCGTCCCCGACCCGCGCAGCACCGAGATCGGGCGGATCGAGCCCGCCCTCGGCGTGGTGCCCCAGCTGGCGGTGATCCCCCACTTCGACCGCTTCGACCGGGTGCTGCCGAACCTGGCGGGCCGGATCCGCGCCGAGGCCCCGCCCGGCGTGACCACGGTCGGCGTCGACGAGCAGACCGCGCTGGTCGGCGGCCTCGAGGACTGGACGGTGCGCGGCCGCCAGCGGCTGTGGATCATCGGCGACGGCGACGAGCGGCGGAGCCACCGCGCCGGCGAGACGCTGCGGTTCCCGCTGCCCTCCGGCCCCGGCTGAGGTGCGGTCGCCGCGGCCCGGGAGCCACGTCCCCCAGGGCGCGACCTGGGACGGCGAGGGCACCAACTTCTCGCTCTTCGCGGAGCACGCCGACGGCGTCGAGCTGGTGCTCCTCGACCGCGAGGGGCGGCAGGAGCGCGCCTTCGAGCTGTCCGAGCGCACCGAGTTCCACTGGCACGGTTACGTGCCCGGAGTGGGGCCGGGGCAGCGTTACGGCTACCGGGTGCGCGGCCCGTACCGCCCCGCAGAGGGGCTGCGCCACAACCCGCGCAAGCTGCTCCTCGACCCCTACGCCAAGGAGATCGGTGGCGACGTCCGGTGGGGCCCCGAGGTCTACGGCCACCACGTCGACGGCGACCGGATCGACGACGACCTCCCCAGCCAGCTCGACTCCGCGGGCTGCGTGCCCCACTCGCTGGTCGCCGACGAGCTCTTCCCCTGGGGCGACGACCGCCCCCCGCTGACCCCGTGGGCGGAGACCGTGATCTACGAGGTCCACGTCCGCGGCTTCACCATGCTCCATCCGGAGATCCCCAGGGAGCTGCGCGGGACCTACATGGCGATGGCCCATCCCGCCGCCATCGACCACCTCCTCCGGCTGGGGGTGACCGCGGTCGAGCTGATGCCCGTACACCACTTCATCGACCAGCGGTTCCTGGTCGAGCGGGGCCTCACCAACTACTGGGGCTACGACAGCATCGGCTACCTCGCGCCCGCGACCCGGTACTCGCGGGCCGCCGGCCACCGCGCCCAGCTGCGCGAGTTCAAGGCGATGGTGCGCGCCCTCCACCGCGCCGGGCTCGAGGTGATCCTCGACGTGGTCTACAACCACACCGCCGAGGGCGACCACCTCGGCCCCACGCTGAGCCTGCGGGGCATCGACAACCCCACCTACTACCGCCTCGACGAGCGGAACCCGCGCCGCTACAGCGACGTCACCGGCACCGGCAACACCCTCAACGCGCGCCAGCCCCAGACGCTGCGGCTGATCATGGACTCGCTGCGCTACTGGGTGACCGAGATGCACGTCGACGGCTTCCGCTTCGACCTCGCCTCGGCGCTGGCGCGGGAGTTCTACGACGTCGACCGGCTCTCGGCGTTCTTCGACATCATCCACCAGGACCCGGTGCTGTCCCAGACCAAGCTGATCGCCGAGCCCTGGGACGTCGGCGAGGGCGGCTACCAGGTGGGCAACTTCCCGGTGCGCTGGGCGGAGTGGAACGGGAAGTACCGCGACACCGTGCGCGACTTCTGGCGCGGGCAGGCCCGGGGGGTGAGCGACCTCGCCTACCGGCTCACCGGTTCCAGCGACCTCTACCAGGACGACGGCCGCGGCCCCTTCGCCTCGGTCAACCTGGTCACCGCCCACGACGGCTTCACCCTCCGCGACCTGGTCACCCACAACCAGAAGCACAACCAGGCGAACGGCGAGGACAACCGCGACGGCACCGACGACAACCGCAGCTGGAACTGCGGGGTCGAGGGCGAGACCGACGACCCCGCGATCGTCGCGCTGCGTGCCCGCCAGCGCCGCAACCTCATGGCCACGCTGATGGTGTCGCAGGGCTGCCCGATGCTGCTCCACGGCGACGAGCTGGGGCGCACCCAACGCGGCAACAACAACGCCTACTGCCAGGACAACGAGATCTCGTGGATCGACTGGGAGCACCTGGACCAGACGATGCTCGACTTCACCCGCCGGGTGCTCGCGTTGCGCCACGCCCAGCCGGTGCTGCGCCGCCGCCACTTCTTCCAGGGGCAGGTGGGCCGCGGCACCCGCCGCAAGGACATCGCCTGGTTCGGCGCCGACGGCACCGAGATGGACGATGAGGACTGGGGGGACCAGCGGCGCCAGTCGCTCGGGATGCTGCTCGACGGCGACCTCATCCCCGAGCGCGACGACCGCGGTGAGCGGATCCGCGGCGACACCCTGCTGGTGCTGCTCCACGCCGGCGGCGAGGACGTCGGCTGGCGCCTGCCCACCGGCTGGGGTCACCGCTGGGAGGTGCTGCTCGACACCGCCCGGCCCGAGGAGGCGGAGGGAGCCCGGGAGCTGGGTGCCGGAGCCGAGCTGGAGATGCCGGCGAGGTCACTGGTGGTGCTGCGTCGCGACGGCACCCACCGGCGCGGGTCAGCCTCCGCCGCGGCGGCGCCCCGCGGGCCGCAGCAGCAGCGTGCCGCCGAGCATGAGGACGATGCCGAGGACCAGCACGTCGCCGCCGGTCGCCCCGGCGAGGTCGGAGGAGAAGAGCCCGCCGAGGAGCACGTGGGGGTCGACGTGCCCGGCCAGCCCGAGGCCTAGCCAGAGCACGAGGGCGACGAGCAGAGCCTCCCACCGCGCCGGGCTCAGCGCACCCCGCCACCCCGGCCAGCTCAGCGCGCCGACCAGCACGCAGCCGGCGCAGCAGGCGGCGCCGCCGATGACCCCGGCGTCGAAGGCCCGGACCGGGACCGGCTCGAGCCGCGCCGGGAGGCTGGCCAGGGGGAGCAGGAGGACGGTCAGCAGCACCGTCACCGCCCCCGCCACCAGCAGCGACCGGCCCGGCACCGCGTACCGCGGCAGCGCCACCGGCTCGGCCGCCGGCTCCGGCGCGGACCCCGCCACCCCGGTGCGGAGGAAGGTGTCGCGCTCGCGGTCGAAGGCGGCGCGGCGGCTGCGCGACAGCAGCACGCTCTTCGCTTCGCTGACCTCCGCGAAGCGGCGGGCCGCCCGCACCCCTCCGGGGTTGACGTCGGGATGATGGCGCTTGGCCAGCTCCCAGAAGGCGGCCTTGATCTCCGCGTCCCCAGCGTCCACGTCGACCCCGAGGACGCTGTAGTGGTCGCGGAAGGCGGTGGCCGGCTCCGCGGAGGTCATGGGGAGCGCATGCTACCCCACCGGCCGCGCACCTCACGGTTGTCGGCGGGCGAAGGCGCGGTGGTGCGGGGGTTATGAGGCGCCGAGCATCCACTCGACGGCGAGGCCGTTGGCCCGCACCAGGTCGGCGCCGGTGAGGATGTGACGCGCCCCGGGGAAGCTGACGAAGCGGCTGCGGACACCCCGGGCCTGGAGGGCCGCCACCGTCGCCGCGGTCCACTCCGCGGGGATGTCCTCGTCGTCGGTGCCCTGGAGGATGAGCACCGGCGGGCCGTCGGCGCGGAGATGGGTGCGCGGCGAGATCCGGGCATACCCGACCGGATCGGCATCCGGGGTGCCGAGCGGACCGGTGCCGCCGGGATGGCCGGTCCACCACTTCCGCGCGTTGTCGGCCATGTCGGTGCTGACCGGTGCGTAGAGGACGATCGCGCGGACCCGCGGGTCGACGACCATCACCAGCTCCGCGACCCCGCCGCCGTTGCTGTGGCCGGCGACGGCGATCCGCCGGGTGTCCGCCTGGGGCAGGGTGGACAGCGAACCGATCAGGTCCATCACCGCCACCGCCGCCGCCTCGATCGGCACCAGGTCGGGCTCGGGTGGGCTGGATCCCGCGTACCCGGGGTCGTCGGGCGCCACCGTCAGGATGCGCTCGGCGGCGAAGGCGCCGGCGTACCTGGTGCTGTCCTGGCCGGTGCGGTACTGCGCCGCCGGGATGTAGCCGTGGTTGACGATCGCCACCGGGAACGGGCCCGTCCCCGCCGGGATGTCGGCGAGACCGGTCATGGTGCCGCCCTGGCTGGGCCAGGTGACCCGGTGGACGGTGTACGTGGCGGTGCCGCCGAGCCGCTCGCCGACCACCAGCCGGCCGCCGCCGTAGCCGCGCGCCCGCAGCGACTCGATGGCGTAGGCGGGGAGCGCCGGAGTGGGGGAGGGGGTCGCGACCGGCCGGGCGGCGGCCGGCCTCGTCGCCGCGCCGCCGCCCGCGAGCGGGGTGGAGGAGCCGGAGCAGGCGGCGGCCGGCGCGGCCGCGAGCAGGGCGGCGAGGGCGGCGCCGAGCCGCGGGCGGAGGGTCATGACGTCGATTGTCCCGCAGCCCTACAGTGGAGCTGTGCAGCGGCGCCCGCTCGGCGACTCCGGACTTGACGTGCCCGCGGTGGGCATGGGCACCTGGCGCACCTTCGACGTGCGCACCACGGCCGAGGTGGCGGCTCGCGCCGAGGTGCTCGGCGAGGCGATCGACGCCGGCGCGACCCTGGTCGACACCTCGCCGATGTACGGCGCGGCTGAGCGGGTGCTCGGCGGGCTGCTCGCCGGCCGGCGCGACGCCGTGCTGGTCGCCACCAAGGTGTGGACGCCCGACCCGGCCGAGGGCGAGCTGCAGGTCCAGCGCGCGCTGGGCTGGTTCGAGGGCAGGGTCGACATCTACCAGGTGCACAACCTGGTGTCCTGGGAGGCGCATCTCGACACCCTCGAGCGGGAGCGCGAGCGCGGCACGGTGCGCGTGGTCGGCGCCACCCACTGGAGCCCGAGCGCGTTCCCCGAGCTGGAGACGGTGATGCGCACCGGTCGCATCGGCAGCATCCAGGTGCCCTACAACCCGGTCGAGCGCGAGGTCGAGCGCCGCATCCTCCCGCTGGCCGCCGAGCTGGGCATCGGCGTGCTGGTGATGCGGCCGTTCGCCGAGGGCGCGCTGATGCGGCGGCCGCCTCCGGCGAGCGCGCTGGAACCGCTGCGGCGCTTCGGGGTGAGCACCTGGGGACAGGCGCTGCTGAAGTGGATCCTCAGCGACGGCCGCTGCCACGCCGCCCTCCCCGCCACCTCGCGTCCGGGGCGGATGCGCGAGAACGCGGCCGCCGGCGACCCACCCTGGTTCGGGCCCCAGGAGCGCGCCCTGGTGGAGCGTCTCGCCCGCGACTGACGCGGCGTGAGGATACAGTCCCCCGGGCGCTGGTGCGGATTGCGGTCTGCCGACGGCGGCGTCGGGTGTTGCGCACAGGCCCGAGTTCGGCGACTGCCTCATCCGTCCCGGCTCGCTATGCTGGAGCCCGCGGTCGCCGCCGGTGTGGTCCCACACGCCGGGTCGACGGCCGCGGCAATCAGAGAAGGGAGGCGGAAATATGCTGGGAATCAGAGCACGGCGCCGCGCCGGTGTGACCGTCGCGCTGGCGGGCATGCTCGGCGGCGCGATGGTGGGCTTCAGCTCGGTCGAGGGCGCCACCGCGCCGGTGCCGGGCGGCACCGGGACCGCCAGGGCGGCGGCCACCCCCACCGGCGGCGGCGGCTCAGGGGGCTCGCCGACCCGGGGCGGCACGGTCGGGTCGCCGACCCACAGCTTCAGCGGCTCCACCGGGTCGCCGACCCACAGCGGCAGCAGCTCCACCGGGTCGCCGACCCACAGCGGCAGCAGCGGTCCCACCGGCTCGCCGACGTACCGGGGGATCGCCGCGAAGCCGAGCTTCACCCCCGGCTCCTCACCGGTGTCCAGCCCCCAGGGCTCGCCGGTCGCCAAGGCCTCGCCGACCCCCAGCCTGCGCGGGACGGCTCCGGTCTCCAGCGCCAATCCGAGCTCCACCCCGAGGTCGAACCCGACCGCGGCCGCCCGGACGTCGCCGACCCCGCTCCCGGGGAACAACAACCGCAACCCCAACTGGAAGCACGACTCCCAGAGCTGGCACCAGTGGGACGGGGCCTGGCAGGATCCCAACTGGCACAACGAGCACTCCCGCGATTCTCGCCATGAGCAGTGGCAGGACAACTCGCGCCGTGAGCACGACGACTTCCACTTCGACGAGTTCCGCAACGAGGACAGCAGCTTCCGGCACGACTGCGACACGCTGCTGACCTTCCACAGCGTGCGGGCGCTGCTCGACTTCCTCGACGGCGACAGCTCGCTGCGGGACTTCTTCGAGCTCCACGGCGACCTGTACGACTTCCTCGTCCACCACTCCGACTGGTCGGGCGACTTCGACCGCAGCTGCACCTTCATCGACCTGCACCTGTAGACGATCAACCGTCGGGCGGGGGTGCGGCCGGGCCGCGCCCCCGCCGACTGACGACAGCGATGTCGTCGGTCGAAACCCCCGTCGAGCTCGCCTCGGAAACCGCCGTACGTCTTCGCTATCCTGTGGGCAACGCGGTGGTACCTGGCGGACACCCACTCGCCGCCGGCCCGCCGCTTCCAAGGGAGGCGGGATATGGGAAGAAGGCGCAGTCCACGTTCTCTGGTGGGCATCGCCGCACTGGCGGGGAGCGTCGCGCTGGCGCTGAGCTCGGTGCAGCAGGCGAGCGCGGCCACCGCGACCTCCCGGCCGCCGGGCCCCTCGCACACCGCGAGCACCGGCTCCGGAGGCGGCGGCTCGGGCGGGGGAGGCTCGAAGTCGTACTCGTACTCCGGCCAGAGCGGGTCCCAGGGCCAGGGCCGGTACTCCAGCGGCAGCTGCTCGCCCTACCCGAGCTGCGCATCCGGCTCCTCGGGAGGCCAGTACGGCGGCGCGAGCACCCGGAACAGCTCGACGGCCAGCGGCAAAGGCTCGCAGAGCTACTACGGCTCGGGCACCAACTCCAACGCCGGCAATTCGCCCACGTACCATCCCCCGACCAACTCCAGCTCCAACGGCACGCCGCGCTCGAACAGGGTCCAGAGCGCGCCACCGCCGTCGCAGCAGCAGGGCCAGCAGACCCACCAGCAGAACGCCAACACCAAGCCGGTGAACAACAACAACAACACCAGGCCGGTGAACAACGGCAAGGGGAACTGGACCCCGCGCAACGACACCTGGCGGCACGACTCGACCGACTGGCACCGCTGGGACAACAGCTGGCGCGACCAGCGGTTCCACGACGACCACTTCCGCGACTCACGCCACGAGCACGGGTTCTTCCGTGACGACCGGTCCTGCGAGTTCCACGACTGCGATCGCTTCCACTTCGACGAGTTCCGCAGCGAGGACCGCAGCTTCCGCAACGACTGCGACACCCTGATCAGATTCCACAGCGTCCGCTCGCTGCTCGACTTCCTCGACGGCGACACCTCGCTGCGCGACTTCTTCGAGCTCCACGGCGAGCTCTTCGACTTCCTCGTCCACCACTCCGACTGGTCGGGCGACTTCGACAACAGCTGCTCGTTCATCGACCTGCACCTGTAGGAGCACGGTCGGCACCGGCGCAGGCGCCGGACCGGAGGGGGTGCGGACCACCGCACCCCCTCCTTTCGTTCAGGGCAGCGCGGGTGACGTGTCCCGGCGGTGGCCGAAGTCGAACAGGCCCATCAGGTCGCCGATCGCCGGGCCGTTGCCGGGCACGTAGGGATCGTCGCCCCCGGCCTCCGGGTTGGGCAGGTTGTCGGTGCTTCGCTCGGAGAGCGGCGAGAGCCGCCAGTTGCGCTCGATGAACTTGAGCACCGAGACGTGGTCGGCGTAGGTGTGGTCGACCGCCCCCGGCCGGGCGTACGGCGAGATCGCGAGCATCGGCACCCGGGGGCCGTCCCCGAAGAAGGTCACCGGCTGGATGTACCCCGAGTCGTAGTAGCCGCCGCCCTCGTCGAAGGTGACCAGGATCGCGGTGTCGGCGAAGAGCTTCGGCTGCGCCATCACCCGCTTCACCACGTCCTTGGTGAAGTCCTCGAACAGCGCCAGGGTGGAGTAGCCGGGGTGGCCGTCGTTGTCGCCGGGCTTCACGAAGGAGACCGCCGGCAGGCTGCCGGCGGCGACCGCGGCGGTGAAGTCGTCGTAGCCGTGGAGGTTGGCGCGCTGCGTCGGGCTGGTCATGATCGAGGTGGCGTACTGCATCGGGTCGCAGATGCCGCAGTACTCGGCGGTCGGCCTGCCGTGGTTCCAGCCCACCCCGTAGTAGCCCCACGGGATGCCCCGCGCCGCCAGCGCGTCGCCGACGGTGCGGAACCGCTGCGGCGGGACGGTGAAGTGGTCGGAACCCAGCGGCGCCGGGGTGCCGTCGGCGAGGTAGCCGGGATCGTAGTTGTTGAGCAGGTAGTAGGCGCCGTCGGCGCAGTCGCCGCCGCGGAAGGGGTGGTGCTCGTCCAGGAAGGAGCGGATCGCACCCACGCCCGGCTGCGAGCGGTCAGAGCAGTTCGAGTAGCTGCCTCCCCTGTAGCCGTCCTGGGTGAAGTTGTTGTTCGTGCCCGGCTTGGGGTTGGGGTTCTCGACCTGGTTCTGCGGCGGCTTGGTCGGGTGGCCGGCGGCGTCCTGGTGGAAGGCGGCGTCGCCGGTGCCGAGGCTGATGTGATTGGCGCCGGTGCCTCCCATCACCGCCTGGTGATAGTTGTCGGAGCTGGCGTAGTGGTCGGCGAGGAAGCGCAGCACCGGCGCGTCACCGTCGCTCATGCTGTAGTAGCCCATCTGCAGGCCGCCCTGGTGGATCGGGTCGGGCGGCGTCGCGCCGTTGTCGAACCCCGCGGTGTTCGCGGTCCACACCCAGAGGTCGTTGCGGCCGCCGTCCACCTGCTGCCACATCTGGTAGAAGCGGTGGATGGGGTCGCCCGTGTACGACGGGTAGGGGACGTACCTGGTGATCCGGTACGGGCAGTTGGGCAGGGTGGCGGGGAACCGGGTGTCGGGGACGTTCGGGGGCAGCCCCTTGGCGGTGGTGGTGTTGGGCCGGGGCAGCGCCGGGTACGCCACCGTCCGCGGCGGCGTCAGCCGGTAGACGTCGACGTCGGAGGCCTGGCGTTGCACCGAGCGCTCCGCCTCGGGACCGCAGCCGCCGCCGGCGGTGACGATCCCCTGGGAGAGCAGGGTGCGGGCGTGCTGGCCGACCGGCGGTGTCCAGGTGGCGAAGACGTTGTCGTAGGTGCGGTTCTCGCCGATGACCACGATCACGTGCTTGATCGGGGTCTGGGTGGGGACCGATCGGGCGTCCCCGGAGGCCGCCCGGGCGGGGGTGCCGAGGCTGGCCCCGGCGCCCGCGGCGAGCGTCCCCGCGAGCAGCAGCCCCAGGCCGGTCCGGCGGCGTCCCCGCCGGGGACCAGTGCAGCGCGTCGGCGTCATCCCACTTCCTCCTGTGCGACCTCCTGCAGGCGGGCCCGCCGGCCCGAGCCCAGGATGAGAGATGGGGGGAGAAGGTCCGGTGAAAACCGGATCAAGAGGTGGGGTGTTTGCGCCTGCACACCATCACCGTGTATATGTCAGGAATGATCAATTCATCGCGGCTGGCGCCCGGGGCGCTGATGCTCGTCGCCGCCGCGGGCTGGGCGGCGCTGGCCACCGGCAGCGCACCGGCGTCGGCGCGGTCGACGCAGCCGGCGGGGGGCGCGACGATCTGGATCCAGACCATGGACTCCTGCAAGCAGGCCATCGGCGGCGCAGGCTACCAGCTCGTCGGCGCCGGCGTCTCGATGAGCGCCGACACCCCGGCGGGGCAGAAGACCCGGGTGGCGAGCACCCCCAACTGCCCGCTGGAGCAGGGCGACTGCGCCGCCACGACCACCGGGTGCGTGAGCTTCGCCGGCGTCGCGGCGGGCACGTACACGATCCGCGAGACCAGGGCCCCGGCAGCCGACACCTCGAACCCCGAGGGCTACGCGCCCTGCGAGGGGGGCAGCGCCTGCCGCTCCGAGGTCGCCACCGTCACCGTCGACGCCGGCGGTGGGGTGCGGGCGACGGTCACCAACCTGTACCCCGACGGCGCCTCCGCCACCTGGCCGGCCGGGGGTGGCCGCCGCGGCCATTCCGCCTATGCGGCCACCGCCGCCGACCCCGTGGTCTTCCACGACTTCGGCCTCGCCCCGCCCGGCCGCAGCGGCCAGTGCGACGGCGACTCCGACGCCGACGACCACCTCACCGGCTCTCCCAGCGGCCACTGCGCGTACCCGGAGGACCAGGAGGACGCGGCCTGCAAGCCCTACCCGTGGAGCTGCCAGTCCACGGCGAGCGGGCCCAGGGTGAGGCCGGCGGCCGACAGGGCCACCCCGGTCACGGTGCCGCAGAGCATCTGAGGCGCACGCTCGAGGCTGGCGGCGGCGTCGTCGAGCCCGGCGCCACAGGCCTTCACCGCCGCCTCCACCCGGGTCCACCAGCGCAGCAGCACCGCCGCCCGCTCGGCCGCCGGCGCGGCATCGACCGCCGCCCGCGCCCCGGCGGGCAGCAGGTCGGCGACCCCCAGCCCGGCGTCGGTGAGCGGCCGCAGCGGCTCGACGTCGACCCCCACGGGGCAGTCGTCGGAGAGGGCGACCGCGCACCAGCGGCCGCGCCGTGACAGGCTGAAGGCGGGGCCGGGCCCGGCGAGCACGGGCTTCCCGCCGGCGGCGGTGGTGATCGGGATCGACTCGGGCGCACCGCCGACGCGCTCGGCGAGCAGCCGGCGCAGCGCCCGGTGGGCGGCGAGGAAGGCGTCACGCTCGGCCGGCAGGGTGATGCGGGCGGCACGGCGCAGATCGTCGTGCCCCAGCCCCGACCGCCGGCCGCCGTCCGGGACGGAGTCGAGGTGCACGAGGTGCACCTCGATCCGCGCCACCGCGACGTCGATCATCCGGGCAGGTGGACCGGCCCGGCCGGGATGCCCCGCCAGCGTCCCCCCGCGGGCAGGCTCTCGCCCTTCATCGCCAGCGACAGCGGATCGAGCATGGCGCCATCGGCCAGCTGGGCGTCGTAGAGCACCACCGCGCGGGCGCCGACGGTGCTGGCCCGCCCCAGGGTGACGGTGGACATCTTCATCACCCGGTCCTCGAAGAGGTGGGTCTGCAGCGAGGCGGAGGCGCCGACGCAGGCGTCGTCCCCGACCCGCACCAGGTCGAACTCGGTGAGATAGGTGGTCTGCAGGCACACCCGCCGGCCCACCCGGGCTCCGAACAGGCGCAGCAGCGGACCGATCCACGGAGTGCCGGTGAGCACCCCCAGCAGCGCGGGCACGGCCACGCTCTCGTAGAGGCCGGTGACCAGCTCGCTGCGGCGCACGAACAGCGCCCAGAGCGGCTCGACGCGGGGAACGTAGCGGCCCACCAGCAGCCACTTCAGCAGCACCACCAGCAGGGTCACGCCCAGGCCCGAGGCGAGGGCGACCACCGGGGTGGCGAGGATCAGCTCGATCGCGGAGCCGCGGCGGGCGAGGCGCAGCTCGACGGAGGCGGCGAGCAGGAGGGCGAGCGCGATCAGCGTCGCCGGCAGGGTGATACGGAAGTACTCGACGGCGAGCCGCGCCGTTACCCGCGCCGCCGATGGGCGGTAGGTGACCTCCTCGGAGAAGGCCTCGCTCGGCTGGCGGCGGGGGAGGAAGATCGCCGGCGAGCCCAGCCACGAGGTCTCCGCCTCGACCGGCCTCGCCGGCGCCACCGACTGCACTCCGATCAGGCTGCTGTCGCCCAGCCGGGTGTGGCTGCGCACCACCGCGGCGTTGCCGACGAAGCAGCGGCGGCCGAGCTCGGTGCGTCCCAGCGCGATCGCGCCGTGGGCGAACGTGGCCGCGCCCACCGAGGCGAAGTCGGCGACGAAGCTCTCCTCGCCGAGGGTGAGCAGGTCGGGGTCGATGTGAGCGGCGGTCGAGACCTCCGAGCGCCTGCCGATGCGGGCGCCGAGCAGGCGCAGCCAGGGCACCGCGTAGAGGGTGGCGTAGAGGGTGTTGCTGAGCTCGAGGCTCATCGCCATCAGCCGGTCGGCGAACCACTTCCGCAGCCCCAGCGCGGAGCACAGCGGGTGGATGCCCGGCTCGGTGCGGGCGAGCACGAGGCGGCGGCCCGCGGCCACCAGCGCGCAGGCGGTGAGCGCCGTCACCGGCCCGGCCACCAGGGTCGAGGCGATCGCCGCGAGCAGGCCCCGGCGCGCCATCGCCAGCGTCACCAGCAGCAGGCCCGGCATCGCCATGACGAAGGGGAGCACCCCGAGCACCGCCACGCCGGCGGCGAACCCCGCACCCAGCGCCGGCGACCAGCGCCGCCCCTGGTGGCCGGCGGCCGCCATGGCGTCGAGCAGAGCGTCGCCCTCGGCGCTCGGCACCGCCGGCGACCCGCCCCAGCTCTGTCCGTCGGGAAGCCGCTGGCCGCGGGCCAGCAGCGACTGGTCGGCGAGCCGGGACCCCGGCCCCATCTCGGCGCCGCCGACCAGCACCGAGCCGGTGCCGACCACCGCTCCGGCGCCGACCCGGACCGGGTCGAGGAGGAGCCAGCCGTCCTCGACGACGGCGGGCATCACGTCCACGCCGTAGCCGAGGCTGGCGCCGTCGCCGATCTCGGTGAGCCACGGGGTCTGGATCCGCTCGGTCGCGATCTGGCAGGAGTGGCCGATCCGCGCGCCGAGCAGGCGGAGGTAGGCGGCCATCAGCGGCGAGCCCGCGAGCAGGCGCAGCGGTGCCAGCGCGAGCAGCCGGGTGAACATCCACCAGCGCACGTGGGTGGCGCCCCACAGCGGGTGGCGTCCAGGCCGGATCCGCGCGGCCACGGTCCAGCGCCCGGCGACCGGCAGCACCAGGGCGGTGACCAGGAAGCCGAGGGGCAGGAGCAGCGCGCCCAGCACCAGCCGCGAGGCCGTCAGGCTGCCGCCGGACCGCGCCAGCAGCCAGGCGGCGGGAGCGCCGAGGATCAGCACCAGCGCGTAGAGCCCGGCCAGCTGGACCGCGCCGGCGGCGAGCACGCGGCCACCGCGGTGACGCAGCGCCGCCGGCCGGGGGCCCGTGGCGGCGCCGTCGTGCGGCCCCACCGCCGCCAGCGTCGAGAGCGCCTCGAGGTGGTCGGCGAGCGCCCGGATGGTCGGTCGCTCGTAGAGGTCGCCGATCCCCACCGAGCGCGACTCGGGCCGGCGGCGGAGGCGCGAGACCACCATCGCGGCGAACAGCGAGTGGCCGCCGAGGTCGAGGAAGAAGTCCGCCTCCACGGAGATGTCGGGGTGGCCGAAGACCTCGGTCCAGACCGCCAGCAGGTCGGCCTCGAGCGGGGTCGCCGGGGCCACGACCTGGTCGGCGCGCAGCCCCAGCCGCGGCGACACCGGAGCGGGGAGCTGGGTGCGGGCGACCTTCGAGCCGGCCAGCGTGGGCAGGCGGTCGAGCACCTCGATGAACGCCGGCACCATGTACGCGGGGAGGCGGCGGCGCAGCCGGTCGTGGAGCCTCCCGCGCAGCTCCGCCTCCCCGGAGGGTCGGCGCAGGGTGACATGGGCGACCAGGTCGGTGGCCACGCCGTCGACCTCCAGGGCCGAGACCACCACGTTCTCCACCGCCTCGTCCTCGCGGACCACCTCCTCGATCTCGCCGAGCTCGATGCGGTAGCCGCGGATCTTCACCTGGGCGTCGAGGCGGCCGAGGAACTCGATCTCCCCGGAGGCGGACAGACGGCCGAGGTCGCCGGTGCGATACATCCGCGACCCCGGGGCGGTGAGATCGGCGACGAACCGCTCGGCGGTGAGCTCGGGACGGTTCACATAGCCCTGGGCGACGCCGGGGCCGCCGATGCAGATCTCCCCGGGCTCGCCGGCGGGCACCGGGCGCAGCCGCTCGTCGCACAGCCGGACGGTGTACGAGGGGAGGGGCCGGCCGATCGTCACCGCGCGGTCGGGGCGAAGCTCGCACCAGGTGGCGGTGACGGTGGTCTCGGTGGGGCCGTAGGTGTTGAGCATCCGCCGCCCGGGGCGGCTCCAGCGCTGCACCAGGTCCCGCGGGCAGGCCTCGCCGCCGACGATCAGGGTGCGCAGCGAGGGCACCTCGCGGTCGAGGGTGGCGAGCAGCGTGGGCACGCAGCAGAGCACCGTCACCCCGCGCTCGACCAGGAGGTCGGCGAGCTGGGGGCCGAGCCGGCAGCCGTCGGTGGGCCCCGCCACCACCGTTGCGCCGGCCATCCACGCCGGCCACATCTCCTCGACGGAGAAGTCGAAGGCGATGGTCATCCCCTGGTACACGCGGTCCTGTGCGGTCACGTCGTAGATCGGCGTGACCACATCGAGGAAGTCGCAGATGTTGCCGTGGCTGACCGCAACACCCTTGGGACGGCCGCTCGACCCGGAGGTGTAGATGATGTACGCGAGGCCATCGCGGCCGGCGTCGGCGTCCGGCCGGGTGGCGGGCACGCCGGCGAGGCAGGAGGGTTCGTCGAGCTCGAGCGCCGGGCAGGGCAGCGAGCCCGCCGCGGCGGCGGCGAGGGCGGCGCTGGTGAGCACCACCCGGAGGCCGGCATCGGTGGCGATGAAGGCGATCCGGTCGGCGGGGTGGCCCGGGTCGATGGGGACGAAGGTCGCCCCCGCCTTGAGCACGCCCAGCACCGCGGCGTAGGTCTCGAGCGAGCGCTGCAGGAGGATGCCGACCCGGTCGCCGGGGGCGACCCCGAGGGCGATCAGCCGGTGGGCGACGCGGTTGCCCTGGCGGTCGAGCTCGCGGTACCGGGCCTGGCGGTCGCCACACTCCACGGCGACCGCGTCGGGCACGCGGTCGGAGGTGGTCTCGAAGTGGTGGTGGAGCCGTCCGACACGCCCCCGGACCGGGCTCGACGCCGCCCAGCCCAGGCGCGACGCAGACGTCGGATCGGACACTGCCATCTTCGTCCGGAACCCCCTTCCTGACAATCGAGAGAATGCTCGTGGGACCGCTTGTCGGGCCATCGGCTACAACGCAGTCGGGGGGAGCTTCTTGCGCGCTGGCACTGGCCCGAGATGACAGTCCCGAATAGGCGATGAAGATGAGGTCAGGCTGACGTCGGTGTGGCGTCAGGATTAACGGAATGACAATCCCTGGTTAAGGTATCGCCTCAGCGGCCGACGGCGATCACCACCGTGTCGCCGGCCCGCAGGCCCGATGTGACCTCGGTGCGCGCCGGGTCGCCGGCACCGATCGTCACCGGCCGGGCCACCGTCCCGCCGCCCTCGCGGGGGACGAGGACGTAGATCGCCGAGCCGGAGGTGTGGATCGCGCTCGTGGGCACGGTGAGCACCCCGGAGACCTCCTGGACGACGATGCCCATCTGGGCGCTGGCGCCGGGATGGAGGTCGGGATGCTCGCCCCCGATGGCGGCGGTGACGGTGAAGGTGGCCACCCCGGCGTTGACCAGCGCGGCGGGCGCGATCCCGGTCACGGCGCCGACCACCTGCTCGCCGCCGCCCGCGGGGGTGACGTGGACGCGGTCACCGGCGCGGATCAGCCGCAGCTGGGCGTCGCTCACCGGGCCACTGACCTGGTAGGCGGTGGGGGTGAGCAGGACGACGGCGTGGGTGAGGTTGGCGACGCCGTTGTTCCCCGCGGTGGGCCCGCTGCTCGCCGCGGTGGCCAGCAGCGCGCCGCCGCCGACCGACACGGTGCCGGTGCCCACGCCGGCCACGCTGCCGCTGCCGATCGCCTGGCCCGGGGCGACGTTCACCTGCTCGACGATACCGTCCACCGGGGCCACCAGCACCGCCGAGGCCACCGCGTCCTGGGCGGCGACCACCTGGGACTGGTCGGCCTGCACCTGTGCCTCGTCCATGGCCACCTGCTGGGGGATGGTCCCGTTCATCACGGCACTCAGCTGGGCCAGCGAGTTCTGCAGCTGGATGGTGGCGGTGGTGACCTGGGCCTGGGCCTGGTGGGTGCCCTGCACCGTCCGGGTCTGCGCCTGGACGACGGAGTTGGAGTTGGTCTGCTGCGCCGACTGGAACGCGACCCGGGCGTTCTGGAGCTGGATCGTGGCGGCGGCGAGCTGCGCCTGGGCCTGGTCGACGCCGCTCTGCAGCTGGGCCTGGGCCTGGGCGACCTGCGCCAGCCCCTGGCGGGTCGACCCCTGCAGCTGGACGGCGGCGCTGCGCAGCTGCACCTGCGCGGTGGCGAGCTGCTGCTCCGCCTGGCCGGCGTCGAGCTGCAGCCGGGCCTGCGCCTGCACCACCTGGCTCTGGGCGACGGCGGCGGCGCCCTCGTCCTTGACCAGGGTCTGCTGGTCGCCGTTGACCCGCTGCTGGTCGGAGGTGACCGCCTGGCGGTCGGCCTGGCACTGGGCGGTGGCCGGGGGATGGGCGCAGTCGGCGTTCTCGCGGCCCTGGTCCTGGTGGAGCTGGCCGAGGTCGGTGCCGAGGCCGTGCTGGTCGACCGCCACCAGGGCGGCGGCGGCGGCGAGCTGCACCTGCGCGGCCTGCACCGCGGCGCCGTCGAGGCGCTGGACGTCGCCGAGGTTGCGCTGGCCGGCGGTGACCGCCACCTGAGCCGTCGCCACCGCCGCCTGGCCCTGCGCCTGCGCCTGGGCGAAGGTCGCGGCGGCGAGGGCGACGGTCTCCTGGCCGGAGATCTGGACGTCGAAGAGGCTGCGCTGGTCGGCGGCGACGGTGGCCTCGTCGGCGCCGATCTGTCCCTGGGCCGCGGCGAGGGCGGTCTGCAGCGCGATCTGCGCCGCCTGCACCACCTCCTGGCCGAGCTGGGCGGTGTCGGAGAGGTTGACCTGGGCGGGCCCCAGCGCCCCCCGCGCCGACCCCACCGCCCCCTCGGCGGTCACCTCCCCGGTGTTGTTGGGCCCTCCCTCGTCCTGGCGGAGCCTCGCCTGGGCGGAGGCCAGCGCCGAGCGGGACTGGTCGAGCTGCGCCACCACCCCGGTGGTGTCGAGGGAGGCGAGGATGCCGCCCGCGGCCACGTGCTGCCCCGCCTGCACGGCGACGCTGGCGATATGGCCGCCGGTGCCGAAGTCGAGGTCGGTCTCGCTCGCCGGCTGCAGCGTGCCGGTGACGTCCACGGTCTGGGTCACGGTGCCGCGCTGCACCTGGGCGGTGCGGAGGTTGGACGGGGCGGGCCCGCGGCGGGCGACGAGCACGCCGATGATGGCGACGACGAGCAGCAGCGCCGCCGGGATCATCCAGCGGCGCGGCCGCAGCCTGGCGGCCATCACATCCATCCCTTCCTGTGCACCCGCAGTGCCCATGGCATGCCGACGGCATGCCCACTGTCCGAGCGGCGCACCCTACTGTGTTCTGGCCGCCTCCGTCAAGTACAGGGGGCTCGCGGCGCCGCGTGAACCGCAGTTCACGCGCCCGCCCGGCCGGTGCCGATGATCTCGATGACATGCTCCTCGGCGCCGCGGGCGAGCTCGGCGAGGACCTCGTGCGCGTTGATCCCGCGGCGGCGCGGGACCCGGTGCCACACCCCGTCGGCGTCGAGCTCCCAGGCGAGCTGGTCGTCGGCGAGGAGCACGTCCACGATGGTCGCGAGCCGAATCTGCAGCCGGGGGTCCAGCACCGGTGCCACCGCCTCGACGCGGTCGTCGAGGTTGCGGGCCATGATGTCCGCGGAGCCGATGTACCACTCCGCCCCGTCACCGCTGCCGAAACCGTAGATGCGCGAGTGCTCGAGCCAGCGGCCCACCAGCGAGCGCACCCGGATGTGCTCGGACATCCCCGGCACGCCGGGACGCAGCGAGCAGGTGCTGCGCACGATGAGCTCCACCTGCGCGCCCGCGGTCGAGGCCGCGTAGAGCGCCTCGATGATCTCCGGATCGACGACGTGGTTGGCCTTGATGACGATGCGGCCGCGGTTCCGCGCCTGGCGGCCGATCAGCTCCAGCAGGCCGGGGCGCAGCGTCCTCGGCGCCACCAGCAGCCGCCGGTAGCGTCGCTGCCGGCTGTACCCGGTGAGGTAGTTGAAGAGGTCGGTGACGTCGGCGCCGAGCTCGGGGTCGCAGCTGAACAGCCCCAGGTCCTCGTAGAGGCGGGCCGTCTGCGGGTTGTAGTTGCCGGTGCCGATGTGGCAGTAGCGGCGGATCGCGCCGCCCTCGCGACGCACCACCAGCGTGGTCTTGGCGTGGGTCTTCAGCCCCACCATGCCGTGGACCACATGCACCCCGGCGCGCTCCAGCACCCGCGCCCAGGCGATGTTCGCGGCCTCGTCGAAGCGGGCCTTCAGCTCCACCAGGGCGACCACCTGCTTGCCCGCCTCGGCGGCGCCGATCAGGGCGCGGACGATCGCGCTGTCGCCGTCGGAGGTGCGGTAGAGGGTCTGCTTGATGGCGAGCACGTCGGGGTCGCGCGACGCCTGCTCGATGAAGGCCTCGACCGAGGTGGCGAAGGACTCATAGGGGAGATGGACGAGCACGTCGCCGTCCCGGATCACCCGGAAGATGTCCGCCGGCCCGCCCTCGTCGTCACCGCGCAACCGGGGCTGGGTGACCGGCTCGTGGGGCGGGTCCTTCAGCTCCGGCCGGTCGATCCTGTACAGGCCCCAGAGGCCGCCGAGGTCGAGCGGCCCCTCCACCCGGTACACCTCGTCGGGCCCGATCTCCAGCTCGCGGACGAGCAGCTCGAGCACCTCGCCGGACATCGTGGCGTCGACCTCCAGCCGCATCACCGTCGGCGAGTGGCGCCGCTTCTGGAGGATGTCCTCGACCGCGCTCATCACGTCCTCGCCGCGCTCGTCGGCGAGGAAGTCGGCGTTGCGGGTCACCCGGAAGGGGTGGGTGCCGAGCACCCGCATCCCCGGGAAGAGCCGGTCGAGGTGGGCGGCGATCACCTCCTCGAGGGGGACGAACCGCTCGTGGTCGGGGAGCACGATGAACCGCGGCAGCAGCGGGGGCACCTTGACCCGGGCGATCCGGGTCACCTCGCCGTCGGGGTCGGCGACCACCACGGCGAGGTTGAGCGACAGGCTGCTGATGTAGGGGAACGGATGCGCGGGGTCGACCGCGAGCGGGGTGAGCACGGGGAAGACCTGCTCGTCGAAGACGGTGTCGAGGTGGCGCCGATCCTCGTCGTCGAGGGACGCGTGGGTGCTGTAGCGCAACCCGACCTCCTGGAGGCACTCGGTGAGCGCCCCGAAGGCGCGGCCCTGCTCCTCGTAGAGGTCGAGCACCCGCCGGCGGATCAGCCCCAGCTGCTCGGCCGGGGTGAGACCGTCGGCCGAGCGGGTGCGCACCCCCGCGGCGCGCCGCGCATGGAGGCCGGCGACCCGTACCGCGAAGAACTCGTCGAGGTTGGTGCTGAAGATCGCCAGGTACTTGGCCCGCTCCAGGGGGCGCTGCTCCGGGTCCTGGGCAAGGGCGAGCACCCGGGCGTTGAACTCGAGCCAGCTGAGGTGCCGGTTGAGGAACCGCGAGCCGGAGGGCGCGGCGGGTCGCTGCTCGCCGTCGACGGCGGCGCCGGTGGTGGTCCCGGTCTCCGCGGTCACCCCAGCTCCTCGACCAGGCCGGTCCGCAGGTACACGAGGTCCTCGCCGATGTTGGTGACCCGGTCGGCGATGCGCTCGAGGTGGTGTGCGATCAGGGTCAGGCGGGTGGCGCGGGCGGCGGCCTCCTCGCCCGCCGCGCAGGCGCGCACCTGCTCGTCGAAGAGCCGGCGGTAGATGCGGTCGACCCGGTCGTCGTGGGACGCGACGGTGCGGGCCTCCTCCACGTCACCGGCGATCACCGCGTCGAGCATGTCGCCGAGCTGGGTGCGGCACAGCTCGGCCATCCGGGAGAGGCCGGGAAGGCCACCCTCGGAGCGATCGTCGACGAGCTCGCGGGCGATCTTGGCGATGCTGGCGCAGTGGTCGCCCATCCGCTCCAGCTCCGCCGACATGTGCAGGTAGGCGAGCAGCCGGCGCAGGTCGCCGTTCACCGGCGCCTGGGTGAGGATGGTGGTCGTCGCCAGCTCGCGGAGCTGGAGCTGGAGCGCGTTGAGCTCGGCGTCGCCGGCGACCACCTCGTCGCAGAGCGCGGCATCGTGCTCGACCAGCGCCGCGACCGCACGCGGGATGGCGCGCTCGACGAACTCGGCCATCCGCAGGGCCAGTTCCCGGACCGCGGCGAGGTCCCGGTCGAGGGCGCCGCGCATCGAGTGAGCGATCACGTCACTCATGGTGGCACCGGTGCACCGGCGATGCTCACCCCCGGGTTGCGAACCGCGCGCCGGAAGCGCATCGCCGGCCGCCGCTGCTCGAAGCCCTCCCGGCGGTAGAAGCGGTGGGCGGCGGTGCGGAACGAGGACGAGTCGACCGCGATCTCGCTGCAGCCGAGCGCCGCCGCGGCCTCGTCGACGGCCGCCACCAGCGCCGCGCCGACACCGCCGCCGCGCCGTTCCGAGGCCACGCAGAGCGCCGCCAGCCAGCCCTGGCGGACGCCGTCCAGCATGTACGGACGGGCCTGCACCTCGGCGTAGCCGACGACGGCGCCGTCCTCCTCGGCCACCAGCATGCGCACCCCGGGGGTGCTCAGCGCCGCGTGGTAGACGGCGCCGACCGCGGGATTGCCGGTGGCGCCGTCGTGGCCGCCCATGGCGTCCACGAGCGCGGCGACCGCGGCGGCGTCCCCGCCGGTGGCGGGGCGGATGGTCAGAGCCACAGGCGGGTGAGGCGGTCGAGCAGGTCGGCGGGCTGCGGGGTGGGGGCGCCGGGCACCTTGGCCCGGTCGTCCCAGCGGCGCAGCGAGAGCGCGTCGGCCGCCCAGGCATGGGCGGTGAAGCGGCCCAGGTCGGAGCCGGTGGCGGCCCCTCCCTGGTCGGTGAGCGAGCTCGTCGAGGCGACGCTGAGGGTGGCCGCGTAGGCCGGCTCGGTGGCCACCAGCACCCGCTTGGCGAGCACGTGGGCGCCCACCAGCCAGGCCACCCGCGCGCCCAGGACCGCCGAGCAGAAGCGCGCCCCCGCGGCCTCGTGGGGAAGCCGCGGGCACTCCCCGGCGACCTCGGGCAGCCGGGCGATGTCGTGGAGCGCCGCGGCCACCACCAGGGCGTTGTCGGCGCCCGCGGCGATCGCCTGGCCGGCGGTCTGCATCGCGTGGGCGAGCTGGTCGACGGGCTCGCCCATCGGCGGCAGCGCCGCGAGCCGGAGGAGCAGCTCGCAGACGCCGGCGGGGGTCACCGTGCCCCCACGCCGGCGGCGACGGCGCCCAGCACCGGATGCCCCGCCACCCAGGTCTGGCGCACCACCGGGTGGCCGGCGACGCACTCCACCGCCACCAGGTCGGCACGGCAGCCCACCTCGAGGCGCCCCCGGTCGGTGAGGCCGGCCAGCCGGGCCGGACCCTCGGTCACCAGCGCCGCCGCCGCCGCCCAGTCGCAGCCGGTGTCGGCGGCGATCAGGTAGGCGGCGACCAGCAGCGAGGGCGGGTGGTAGTCGGAGGCGAGGGCGTCGAGGCAGCCGTCGGCGAGGGCGCCGCGCGCCGAGAGGTTGCCGTAGTGGGAGATCCCCCGCCGGGCGTTGGGGGCGCCCATGAGGATGCCCAGGCCTGCCTCGCGGGCGGCGTGGGCGGCCTCCAGGGTGACCGGGAACTCGGCGATGACCGCGCCCAGGCCGGCGGCGCGTCGCACCGTCGCCGCGGAGTCGTCGTCGTGGGAGGCGAGGGCGACGCCGGCGTTGCGCGCCAGCCGGGCGACCCGCTCGCGCACCTCCGCGGCCCGCCCCTGGCCACGCTGCTTCTCCAGCAGGCGCAGCCGCAGCTCCACGTCGACGTCGCCGTCGGCGTGCTCGGCGAGCTGGGTGTAGTAGCCCCGCCAGGCGGTCACATCGGTGAACTGGCCCTGCCCCGGGGTGTGGTCCATGTACGAGATCAGCCCGAGCGCCCCGCCGGCGGCGATCTCCGGAGCCGCCTCGACGGTGGTGCCGGTGACGTCGACGCGCAGGTGCAGGCGGTGGTCGACGCGCAGCCCTGACCGCTGGGCGACGATCGCGGCGGCGACGGTGCGGGCGCGGTCGATGCTGCGGTGCTTGACCGCGTCGTCCTCGAGCGAGATGCAGAGCATGTGGGTGGTGATGCCGTGGCCCGCGAGCTCGCCGTCGAGGTCGTGGAGCGCCGCCTCGAGGGGCAGCACCGTGGTCGGCCGCGGCCGGGCCCGCTGCTCCAGGCAGTCGGAGTGGAGGTCGACCAGGCCGGGGAGCAGGTCGAGGTCGCCGAGGTCGACGCGGGTGGCGGCGGCGGGCGGCTCCGGGCCCACCCCGGCGATGTGCCCGTCCTCGACCGCGACCCACCAGCCGCGGCGGGTGGCACCGGCGATGGGGAGGCGGGCGCCGCGGTACGCGATCATGCCGCCACCAGGGCGCCCTCGCGCATGGTCAGCACCTCGTCGACCAGGCCGCCGCCGGTGGGCACGTCGTGGAAGACGGCGAGGATGGTGGCGCCCTCGCGCTTGCGGTCCAGCACCGCCCCCAGCGCCCGCTCGCGCCGGTGGTGGTCGAGCGACGCGGTGATCTCGTCGAGGAGCAGCAGGGGCCGGGGGAGGGCGAGGCTGCGGGCGATGTTCACGACCTGGCGCTCGCCTCCGCTGAAGGTGGCCGGGGGTGCCTCCAGCAGCCGCTCGGCGAGGCCGAGGCGGAGCAGCCGGTCGGCGGCGTCGTCGCGCGCCACCCCCGCGGCGGCGACCAGGTCGACCGCCGCGATCCGGGGGATGGCCTCGAGGAACTGGGTGGCCAGCGACATCAGACCGCGGCGCGCTGCGAGGATCTCGCGGGCGCCGGCGGCGGCGACGTCGAGGTCGCTACCGCGGTGGCGGAGCACGATGCTGCCGGCGTCGCAGTGGTAGGTGCCGTGGATGCAGCGGAGCAGCGACGACTTGCCCGACCCGCTCTCCCCGGTGATCACCGTGCAGCTTCCCGGCGCCACCTCCAGGCTGACACCGCGCAGCACCTCGACCCGGAGGCCGTCGAGGAGGTGACGGGTGAAGCCCTTGCGGAGCCCGCCGACACTCACCCCCACGCTCACAGCTGCGAGCTGACCAGCAGCTGGGTGTACGGGTGCTGGGGGTCGGCGAGGAGCTGGTCGCAAAGACCCTCCTCGATCACCCGTCCCCGGTGCATCACCAGCAGCCGCTGGGCCAGGGTGCGGATCACCCCCAGGTCGTGGGAGACCACCAGGACCGCCACCCGGGTCTCCTCGTGGATGCGGCGGACCAGGTCGAGGATGCGCGCCTGGACGCTGACGTCGAGGCCGGAGGTGGGCTCGTCGAGAAGCAGCACCCCCGGCGAGTTGGCCAGTGCCCGGGCGAGCTGCACCCGCTGGCGCATGCCCCCGCTGTAGAGGCTGACCCGGGTGTCGGCGCGGTCGAGGGGCAGCTCCACCTCGGCGAGCAGGTCGAGCACCCGGCGGCGGATGTCGTCGAAGCCGCGCCACCCCGAGGCGAGCAGCCGCACCGCCACGTTGCCGCCGGCGGAGACGTCGAGGTCGAGGCCCTGCTGCGGGGTCTGGTAGACGATGCCGAGGCGCTCGGCGCGCACCCGGCGGCGGGCGCCGCCGCGGCTGTCGGTGACGTCCTCGCCGCCCACCAGCACCCGGCCGCGGGTGGGGGCGAGGTCGAGGTTGGCGCAGCCCAGCGCCGTCGACTTCCCGCTGCCGGACTCGCCGACGATGCCGAGCACCTCTCCGGGGCGCACGTCGAGGCTGAGCCGCCGGCAGCCGATCACCGCGCCGCAGGCGGCGCAGCGGGCCGGCGCCTCGGCCGGGTCGGAGCACTCCGCGCAGCCGGCGCCGTAGCGCACGGTGACGTCGCGGAGCTCGAGGGCGGCCGCGCTCATCGGATCCGCCCCTCGCGGCGGCGGCGGCACCAGTCGGTGTCGGAGCAGATCAGCCGGGGCGGTGCACCGCCGCCGGAGCACTCGACCCGGAAGCTGGTCGCCGACCCGCAGCGGCTGCAGGGGGCGGCGAAGCGCTCGGCCTCGAAGGGGCGGTCGTCGAAGGCGAGGGGGCGCACCGCGGTGTAGGGGGGCACCGCGTACACCGTGGCCTCGCGGCCGGCGCCGAAGAGCGAGATGTGGGGCGCGCCGTCGAGCCGCCCCAGGTCGTGGCGGGGGATCGGCGAGGGGCTCATCACGTAGCCACCCTCGACCTCGACGGGGTGGCTGTGGGTGAACGAGGCGTGGTCGTGGTGGACCAGGTCCTCGTAGAGGTAGAGCCAGACCCCGGAGTAGTCGCCCTCGGCGTGCATCCGCCGGGTCACCGAGGGCCGGGGGTCGACGATCCGCAGCGGGTCGGCGATCGGCACCTGGAACACCAGCACCACCTCCTCGTCGAGCTCCTCCTCGGGGATGCGGTGGCGGGTCTGGATCAGCGTCGCCCGCGGGGTCTCGGTGGTCGCGCGGGCGCCCGTGGTGCGGGTCACCAGGTCGCGGATGCCGGCGGCGTTGAGGCTGTCGTCGTCGCCCTGGTCGATCACCTTCACGCTGTCCTCGGGCACCACCACCGCGAGCGTGACCTGGAGGCCGCCGCTGCCCCACCCGCGCGCCACCGGCATCTCCCGGGAGGCGAAGGGGATCTGGTGGCCGGGGATGCAGAGCGCCTTGAGCAGGGCCCGGCGGACCTCGCGCTTGGCGGTCTCGTCGAGGTAGGCGTGGTTGTAGCCGCGCCGCCCGGCGGCGCCGCCGGTGAGCAGCCCGTCGAGCGCCGCGCTCACCGCCCCGCCACCGTGGCGTCCTCGACCCGGTCGCCGAGGGCGGCGAGCCGCTCCAGGTCGCTGGTGAAGGTGACGTGGTGCGGGAGCTTGAGGTGCTCGACGAAGCCCGCCGCCTCCTGGCCGTCGAGGACGGTCTCGAGGAACTCGCGGTCGTCGCAGGGCGGCGGCGCCGCGTCGGAGTCGAGGGAGGCGCGGGCGCAGTTGGCGTCGAGCAGCGCGGCACTGATGGCACGGCGCTCGACCCGGCCGCAGGTGCCCCCGACGCCGACGGTCAGGCGGGGGTCGGCGACCCCGTCGTGGACCCGGTAGAGCACCACCTCGGCGCTGGTCGCGACCAGCTCGCCCACCCGCACCGGCTCGCCGCTGAGCGGGTGGGTGACGGAGACCGAGAGCGTCCCCTGACGGAGCTCGACCAGGGTGGGGTCGCTGCGCTGGCCGTAGCCGCGGATGCCGGAGTAGGCGAGTGCGGTCATCGCCCCGGTCTCGCCCCGGGCCAGCCGCCCCCGCAGGTCACCGCGATCGTCGCCCCCGGCGGCGGCGACCAGGCCACCACGCTCCAGCCCCTCGAGCGCCCGGGGAAAGCACCGCGGCGGCGGCGCGGCGGGCTCGGGCGCCGGCCCGCCCTCGACGCCGGCTGCCGGCCCGGGGTCCTCGTCGAGGTCGAGCAGGCGCTGGGCGTAGTCGAGGGTGGCGCCGAGGTACTGGCCGCCGGGGGGGTCGACGAAGGCGGGGGTGATCCGGCGCAGCGGCCGCATCCCGCCGGCGGCGACGGTGCAGCCGGCGAGCCGGGGCAGGGTCGCCGCCCAGGCGCGCACCAGCGAGACCGCGCGGGCGACGTCGCCGCGGGCCTGGCGGAGCGCCCGGGCGCAGATCCGCGGCTCCGCCACCCCCGCCTCGGCGGCGACCTGGTCGACGAGGAGGGGGAGGAGGGCGCAGAGGTCGTCGACCCCGGCCTCGCCGGCGGCGACCGGGGCGGCGCCGTCGCGGGCCAGGCGCGCCGCCGCGGCGATGGCGCCGGTCTGGTCGAGGACGGTGGTGTACATCAGCGCAGCCGCTCGACGCGGGTGGTGCGGGGCAGGGCGGCCACCCGCCCGGCGGAGTCGATGACGAGCAGGTCGACACCGAGCGGCCAGGTGGCGCAGGCGGCGTCGCGGGCGTCGAGCTCGGAGGCGTCGAGCGGCAGCTCGGTGTCGAGGTGCCCCGCCACCCCCGGGCCCCGCAGCCGCAGCCGCCGGCCGGGCCCCGGCTCGGCGACCGCATAGACCGCGGTCGCGCCCGCCTCGGGGCAGGCCTCGTCGCCGCGGGGCAGGCGGGCGAGGGCACCGCCGGAGCCGCCGCCGCCCACCACCAGCAGCTCGGCGCCGGCCGCCGGCGCCGCGGCGGACGCCCAGGGCAGGGGCGGCGGCACGCCCGCCAGGGCCACCCGGCAGCCGGCGTCCCAGGTGGAGCCCAGCACCAGGGCGAGGGCCGCCTCGGTGGTGGGCGCGACCGGCACCCGGCGGCCGGGGTAGCCGAGGGCGACGAGGACCGCCCGGTAGGCGCGATGGAGCGCGGCGGCGCGGGTCATCCGGGGACCACCCGGGTGGCGGCCACCGCCGCCGCGCCGGCGTCTGCCCGAGCCCGCTCGTCGGCGAGGGCGGCGGTGGCGAGGGCGGTCACCGCGTCGTCGGCGCGGGCGTCGCAGAGCGCGGCGGCGAGCGCGGCGCGGTCGTCCCAGCCGAGCACGCAGGCCCAGCCGCGGCGGCCCGCCAGCTCGACGGTGGCGGTGGTCACCACGGCGTCGACGAGCGCGAGCTCGCCCGCCACCGTCGCCAGCCGCACCGGCACCACCGCCGCCGCCGGCGGCTCCACCACCCCGGCGCCGGAGCCGGCGGCGATGGCGGCCGCGAGCGAGAGCAGCGCCTCGCGCCGGGTGCGCGCCGCCGCGGCCAGGCCGGAGGCGCGCTGGGCGGCGGTCACGGCACCCGGCCCATCTCGAACACGACCCGGAAGATGTCGGCACGGAGCCACGAGGTGGTCACCTCGACGGGGCGGCGGTGGCTCGCGGAGCCGGTGAGCGCGCGCACCTCGTAGACCGCCGGGCGCCCGGCCACGCCGATCCGCTGGGCGACGTCGGAGGACGCGGTGACCAGCTCGGCGCGGGCCCAGGTGCGCACCGGGCGCAGCCGGTACTCCTCGGCGAGGGTCCGGTGGAGCGACCCGTCCTCGGCCAGTACCCTGGCGAGGCCGGGGACGAGCTCGGCCACCAGCCAGGTGTCGGCGCAGGCGGCGGGCTCGCCGTCGACGCCGCGCTGGCGGCGGAGCTGGAGGAGCGGGGTGGCGTCGTCGACCTCGAGCACCTCACGGACCCAGCGTGGCGCCCGGGCGAGGCGGAGCCGCTCGGTGCGGGTCGAGGGCACCGCCCCGCCGAGACGCACCGCGTGGCTCCAGCTGGGCGGGAGGTCGGGGGCAATCCGGTACTCGACCCGGTGGGCCACGAAGGTGCCCCTGCCCTGGCTGCGGCGGACCAGGTGGCGCCGCTCCAGCTCGTCGAGGGCGGCGCGAGCGGTGAGCCGGTTCACCCCCCGCTGGCGGGCCAGCTCGTGCTCGGAGGGCAGGGGCGTCCCCGCCGGCCGGCGGGCGATGCCGGCCTCGATCTCGTCGGCGAGGCTGAGATACGTCGGCTGCTGCGGGCTGGTGGTGCGCACCGTCCGCAGCATATCAACATGTCTAGACAACCTCAACGCCCGCGGTGCTGCCGGGATCATCGGATGCGCCTGCGCAGCAGCACGGCGAGCCCCTCGACGATGAGGATCAGCACCAGCATCACCAGCAGCAGGGTGGTGAGCTTCTGGTACTGGAAGAGGTTGAGGGTGGTGAAGATCTGCAGCCCCAGCCCGCCGCCGCCGACGAAGCCGAGGGCGATGGTGGAGCGGAGGTTGGTGTCGAAGCGGTAGATGGTGAGGCCGAGCAGGGTGGGCAGCACCCCGGGCAGCACCGCGTGGGTGGCCACCTGCATGCGGCCGGCGCCGCCGACCCGGAGCACGTGCACCGGGCCCATCTCCATGTCCTCGATGCACTCCGCGTAGAGCCGGCCGAGGATGCCCACGGAGTGCACGCCCAGCCCGAGCGTGCCGGGAAACGGGCCCAGACCCACCGCGGTGACGAAGAGCAGCGCCCAGACGATGTCGGGGATGGCGCGGCAGATGCCGATGACCGCCCGGCTGGCGTAGTAGGCGACCGGGTTCGGGGTGGTGTTCTCGGCGGCGCAGAGCGCCAGCGGGACGCTGATCACCATCGCCAGCACCGTCCCCAGGAGGGCGACGTCGAGGGTCTCGACCGCCGCTCCCAGGGCGGGCTGCAGGTCGGTGACGTCCGGAGGTGAGCCGCGGTGGAGGATGTCGACGATGCCGCCCACCCCGGTGACGACCTCCGCGGGGTTGAAGTGGGTGACGTGCACCGCCTGGGCCAGGACCACGAGGATGACGGCGGCGCCGGCGGCATTGCCGGCCAGCTCGCGGCCGCCGCGGCGGGGGCGGGGCAGCTCGCCGCCGGGGCGGCGACCGGCGGCGGCGAGGCTCACGCCGGCACGCCGAGCCCGCGGTAGAGCCGGGTCAGGGCGGCGTCGTCGACCTCGGCGGCGGGGCTGTCGACCACCACCCGGCCGGCACGCAGCCCGACGATGCGATCGGCGTGCCAGCGCGCCAGCTCGGGCTGGTGGAGCACGCAGACCACCGCCATCCCCTCGTCGACGGCGAGGCTGCGGAGCAGCGCCATCACCTCCTCGGTGGCGTCGGGGTCGAGGCTGGCGACGGGCTCGTCGGCGAGCAGCACCCGGGGCTGCTGGGTGAGCGCCCGGGCGATCGCGACCCGCTGCGCCTGGCCGCCGGAGAGCGTTCCTGCCCGCTGCGAGGCGTACTCGGCGAGCCCCACGCGGTCGAGCGAATCGAGCGCGCGGGCCTTCAGCTCCGCCGGGAAGAGCTTCGTGGAAAGAGAGCGCCGTAGCGGCAGCTCGCCGAGGGCGCCGAAAGCGACGTTCTCCAGGGAGGTGCGGCGGCGAACGACGAGCACCTGCTGGAACACCATCGCCGCCTGACGCCGCGCACGCCGC
>DASXNK010000044.1 GCA_036495095.1 Candidatus Dormiibacterota bacterium
GAGCCCGATGCCGACGGTGATGATCACCGCGCCGACGCCGATGAGGATGCCGAGCGAGGTGAGCAGCGACCGCATCCGGTGCGCGGCGATCGCCTGCAGGCCGCTGACGATGGTCTGCAGCGGGCTCATCCGACCGCTGTCCGGCCCGTGCCCGGACTCCGTCCATCCATCCTCGCCACCTCCCCGCGCGGTCGCACGCCTTCCTGAAACGGCTGTCGTGCACCGCTGCCGCCAAGCCTACGCCGGGCGAGCGGACGGGGCAAGCGCGGCAGTCACGGCGTGGTGACCACGGGGCTCGGGAACGCCGATCGCCCTATATACTTCGCTTATGGCAAGGAAAATCGCCGGCTTCGACCGCGAGCACCCGTCGTACCGCTGGGTCGTCCTCTCCAACACCACCCTCGGGGTGATGATGGCGACGATCAACAGCTCGATCGTGATCATCTCGCTGCCGGCGATCTTCCGCGGCATCCACCTCGACCCGCTCGCCCCCGGCAACGTCGGCTACCTGCTCTGGATCCTGATGGCCTACCTGCTCGTCACCGCGGTGCTGGTGGTCTCGCTGGGACGCCTCGGCGACATCCGCGGGCGGGTGCGCATCTACAACGCCGGCTTCGCCGTGTTCACCGCAGGCTCGGTGGCGCTCGCGCTCGACCCGCTCGTCGGCGGCGGCGGCGCGCTCTGGCTGATCGTGTGGCGGGTGGTCCAGGGGGTGGGCGGGGCGATGCTCATGGCGAACTCGACGGCGATCGTCACCGACGCCTTCCCCAGCACCCAGCGGGGTCTCGCCCTGGGCATCAACCAGGTGGCGGCGCTGGCGGGCTCGTTCATCGGCCTGGTCGGTGGCGGCCTGCTCTCGGAGTGGAGCTGGCGCGCCGTCTTCTTCGTCTCCGTGCCCGTCGGGGTGGCCGGCACGGTGTGGGCATATCACTCGCTGCACGAGCTCGGTCAGCGGGTCCGCGGCCGGCTCGACTGGGCGGGCAACATCACCTTCGCGGTCGGCCTCACCGCGCTGCTCGGCGCCATCACCTACGGCATCCAGCCCTACGGCGGCTCGGCCGAGGGCTGGGGCAACCCGCTGGTGATCGCCGGCCTCGCCGGCGGCGCCGTCCTGCTCGCCGCCTTCGCCGCCATCGAGGTGCGCCACCGCGAGCCGATGGTCAACCTGCGCCTCTTCCGCATCCGCGCCTTCGCCGCCGGCAACGCCGCGGTGCTGCTGGCGTCGATCGCCCGCGGCGGGCTGCAGTTCATGCTGATCATCTGGCTGCAGGGGATCTGGCTGCCGCTGCACGGCTACGACTTCGTCGTGACCCCGCTGTGGGCGGGCATCTACCTGCTGCCGCTGACGATCGGCTTCCTCGTCGCCGGGCCGCTGTCCGGGCACCTCTCCGACCGCCTCGGCGCGCGCGCCTTCGCCAGCGGCGGACTGCTGCTCACCGCGGTGTCCTTCGCCGGGCTGCTGCTGCTGCCCGTGAACTTCGACTACCGGGTCTTCGCGCTGCTGCTCGCGCTCAACGGCATCGGCTCCGGCCTCTTCGCCGCGCCCAACACCACCGCGATCATGAACGCGGTGCCCGCCCACCAGCGGGGCAGCGCGTCGGGGGTGGTCGCCACCTTCCAGAACGCGGGCATGACCCTCTCCATCGGCGTCTTCTTCTCGCTGATGGTCGCCGGCCTCGCCGGCTCGCTGCCCGCGGCGATGCACGGCGGGCTGGTCGCGCAGCACGTCCCCGAGGCCACCGCGACCCAGGTCGCCGGCCTGCCACCGGTGGGCAGCCTCTTCGCCGCGTTCCTCGGCTACAACCCGGTGGCCAGCCTGCTCGGCCCCCACGTGCTCGCCGCCCTGCCGGCGTCGAACGCCGCGACCCTCACCGGGCCCGAGTTCTTCCCCCACCTGATCAGCGCCCCGTTCCACTCCGGGCTGGTGATCGTCTTCGGCCTGGCGATCGCGATGTCGGTGGTGGGCGCGCTGACCTCGCTGCTGCGCGGGACGCGGTTCGTGCACGACACCGCCCGCGCGAGTGATCCGGCCACACCTGTCTCGAACGTCGCGTAGCGTCGCGCGCGCCCGGAAAAGCCTGTCGGAACCGTCAGGCGGACCCGGCTCCGGTCGCCGGTTCGGAGACTCGCCTCGCGGGCGGATCGCTGGTAGTGTCGTCGTTCTGACACGAGGACGGGCGATTGGGGTGTGCCGTGGTCAACGTGGTCGAGGTTCAGCGGATGTTGCAACGCTTTCGCGCGTGGTGGCGGGCGCTCGGCGGAGGAGGCGACGATGACGTTCGAGAAGAAGGAGGATCTGGAGGTGGAGGTGGTGCCCGAGCCGGAACGGGAGCTGGTGCCGGCGGCGGAGCCGCCTGCCCAACCGGTGCGCGAGGAGGAGCCGGTGCCGGCGTAGGTCCGCGGCGGCAGAGCATCTACGTCGTCGGCTTCCGCGACTGGCTGATCGTCCTCGACGACGAGCGGCGCCCGGTGCTGGCGTCGTGCGTGCGCCCGTGCGTCTGGTCCGAGCGCAGGCTCGTCGCCCGGCACCTCACCGTGCGGGGGCGGGACCAGGCCGACCATCGGGCCCCGGGGCGGCGGTGCGAGTGCGGCATCTACGCGGTCCACCGCCCCGAGAGCGCCTGGCTCGAGCGCCTCGGCGGCACCGGCACGATGCTCGGCGCGGTGCGGCTCAGCGGCCTGGTGCGCCGGCACCAGGACGAGGGGGTTCGCGCCGAGGTGGCGGAGGTCATCGCGCTGGCCCGGCCGTCCGGCGAGCTCTGCGCGCACACCCACTTCCCGGTGCCCCTGGCATGCCGCAACCCATCGACGGAGCCGGTCGACCCGGAGGAGGTGGCGGCGCGGTACGGGGTGCCGCTCGTCGATCCGCGGCACCTGGCGATGGTGGCGCTGGAGCACGGCAGCACGCTCTGGCCCTGACCGCGGCGCGGCGTCAACCGGGTTGACGGTCGTTGACGTCGGGTCTCGAGCAGTCTGGTGACATCCGCCCGGCCTGGACAGGGCGGCGCAGCAGCACTCTAGATGAGGCCGTCCTTGGTGGCGCGGATCGCCGCCTCCACCCGGTTTCGCACCTCGAGGCGGTGGAAGATCTCCTGCACGTGCGACTTCACCGTGTTCTCGCTGAGGTGCACCTGGGCGGCGATCTCGCGGTTGGAGAATCCCTCGCTGATCAGCCGCAGGATCTGAGTCTGCGCCGGCGTGAATGACGGCTGGGGCGGCTCGGCGACGGCGGTCTGCACCCGGATGCGGTCGAGGATCCGCCCCGCGATCGCCGGTGCGATCGCGCCCTCGCCCCGGTGCACCGCGCGCACGCTCTGCTTGAGGCTGAACTTCTCGACGTCCTTGACCACGAAGCCGCGCGCGCCGGCGCGGATGCACTCGTCGACGAGGTCGTCGTCGGAGAACGTGGTCACGATGATGACCCGCACCGTGGGGTGGGAGGCGCGCAGCCGGCGGCAGACCTCGGGCCCGCCGATGTCGGGGAGGCGGGCGTCGAGGAGCACGATGTCCGGCTCGGTGCGCTCGACCAGGTCGGGCACGGCGCCGCCCAGGCCGGTGTCGCCGACGACCTCGAGGTCGGGCTCCGACTGGAGGATGGTCCGCAGCCCCTCGCGGACCATCTCGTGGTCGTCGACGATCACGACCCGGATCACCCGGCCTGCTCCCGCAGCGGCAGGCTCACCCGCACCGACAGGCCGCTCTCCTCACCGTTGGAGACGTGGAAGCTGCCGCCCCGCTCGACGATCTGCTCGCGCATGTGACGCAGGCCGAAATGGAGGTGGCTCTGACGGTAGCTGTGCAGCACCAGCTCGGGGGCGCCGGCGCCGTCGTCCTGGATGACCACGTCGACACGGTCGGGCGCGTAGCGCAGGCTCACCAGCACCATCCGCGCGTGGGCGTGGCGGGCGACGTTGGCGAGCGCCTCCCGGAGCACCGCGAGCAGGGTGGGCGCCACCGTGGCGACCGCGGTCGTGGGATCGCCGCTCACCACCAGGTCGGTCTCCAGCTCGTGAGCCTGGGAGGTCTCGCGCAGCAGCCGCCGCACCGACGTGGTGAGGTCGGCGCTGGTGAGGCCGGGGCGGGCCAGGGCGAAGATCACCTCGCGCACCGACTCGGAGGTGCGGCCGGCGAGCTGTCGGATGTCGTGGAGGCGGGCGGCCATCGCGGGCTCGACCTCGCCCTCCAGCAGCGAGCTGAGCTGGAGGCCGATGGTGAAGATGCCCTGCTCGATGTGGTCGTGGAGGCCGGCGGCGATGCGGTCCCGCTCCTGGGCGAGCACCTGGGTGCGCTCGGCCTCGCCGAGACGGCGGTGGAGCTGCTCGAGGCCCTCGATCATCACCCGCTGGCGCTCGTAGAGCCGGGCGTTGTCGATCGCCACCGCCACCTGGTTGGCGAAGGTGGAGAGCAGCCGCTCGTCGTCGGCGACGTAGCCGCCCGCCTTGTTGGCGACGCCGATCATCCCGATCACGGTGGTGCCCACCCGCAGCGGAACCCCGAGGAAGGTGCCGGTCGGCGGGTGGCCGCGGGGCTGGCCGACGTGGAAGGGGTCGCTGACCACGTCGTTGGAGATGTGCGAGCGCTCCTCGGTGATGGTGACGCCGAAGACGCTGGGCCGCACCGGGATCAGCCGGAAGCGCTCGTAGAAGCGGGGGTCGGAGGGGGCGAACCCCTTGATTGCGGCGACGTCGAGGTGGTCGCGCTGCTCGGTGAGCAGCCCGATGAACCCGAACTCCGACTCGGTCAGCTCGAGGCAGTAGCCCAGCGCCCGGTCCTGCACCTCGGAGAGCTCGCGGAGGGCCGCGATCTCCAGCGAGATGGAGTGCAGCGACTCGAGCTGCTCGCGGAGGATCAGCCCGATTTCCACGATCGTGCCTCGATGAGCAACCGCCACGAACACACAGGAGTGTATCAGGCCTCTCCGACGCCTTCTCTCCGACGCCTCCTCCGCGGTGCGGCGGGGGCGCGCGCGGACGCAGAATCGGGAGGTTGCCGCCCTAGTCGAGGAAGCGAACAAGAAGATGAAGATCGAGAGCTCGTTCACCGTGACCGCACCCCCCGACCAGGTCTTCGCCTACCTGCTCGACGTCAACCAGGTGGTGGGCTGCCTGCCCGGGGCGGAGCTCTCCGAGGTCGTCGACTCCCAGACCTTCAAGGGGAAGCTGAAGATCAAGGTGGGCGCGGTCCAGGTCGCCTACCAGGGCACCGCGCACATCGTGGACATGGTCGAGGACGAGGGCTCCGCCACCGTGACCATCAGGGGCGAGGGCCGTGAGATCGGCGGCCAGGGCTCGGTCCGCGCCAACCTCGTGCTCGGCGTGGCCACCACCCCCGACGGCGGCTCGACGGTCAGCCTCTCCGCCGACCTCACCGTGACCGGTCGGGTCGCCCAGTTCGGCCGCGGCGTCATCGAGGACGTCTCCCGGCGGATGATGGGGCAGATGGGCGAGTGCATCGGCGCCCGGCTGCAGGCGGCTCCCGCCGCCGGCTGATCAGCGGGGGCGCTCGACCCGGTTGAGGGCGCGGGCGACGGCGATGCACAGGTCCTCGACGTAGTCGACGCCGGCCTCCGTGGCGATCCGGCGTGCCTCCTCGGACACGATGCCCTGCTGGAGCCACACCGCCCCGGCGCCGATCGCCACCGCCTCGGCGGCGACCACCGCGGCCTCGCCGGCGGGACGGAAGACGTCGACGATGTCGACGTGCTCGGTGATGTCGGCGAGCCGGCGGTGGACGGGCTCGCCGAAGAGCTCGTCGGCGTGGGGGTTCACCGGGATGATCCGGAAGCCGTGTGCCCGCATCGCCAGCGGCACCGAGCCCGCCGCCTTCTCGGGGTCGCGCGAGGCGCCGACCACGGCGATGGTCGTGGCGTGCTCCAGGATCTCGCGGGGGCTGCGACCCATCAGGCGGCGGCCCTGGCGCGGCGCACGCTCGCGAGGTCCGGCAGGGTGACGCGGTTGCGCTTCAGCTCGGCGAAGTTCTCGTAGGCCGCCAGCCAGCGGACGTGGCGCCAGAGCTCGACCGCCTCACCGTCCTCGGGGACCTCGGCGATGACCGGGCCGAAGATCGCCGCCCCCTCGCCGCCGTCGAGGACGATGGTCGGCACCCCGAACCCCTTGTGGCGGGCGACCATGGCGTCGTGCTCGTCCTGCACCTGCCGCCAGGTGGCGGGGTCGCCGAGCGCCCGGTCGAGCAGCGCCTCGTCGAGGGCCGCCTCGCGGAGCGCGGCGGTGAGCACCTCGGGGTCGTCGACCCGCGCGCCGCGCTCGTGGACCGCGGCTCCGAGGGCGGCGTAGAAACGGCCGGCGGCCGCCGTCCCCCGCTCGGCGCGGACCAGCACGAGGGTGCGCAGCGCCGGCGCGGCCCCGGTGTCGGTGGCGGCGCGGCCCTCGTCGCCCCGGTTGCCGATCGCGAGCGAGAAGACCGCCCAGTCCACCGAGACCTCGCCGAGCGCCTCCAGCCGGCGCACCCAGCGCGAGGTCTGGTAGCACCAGGGGCAGAGGGGGTCGAGGTGGAAGCGGATGGGCTCGGCCATGGGCGGCACTCCGGTATCGGGTGGGGCTGCCCGGATCAGCCTACCGAAGGCTCGCCCAGCCCAAACCTGGCGGTGGGAACGGCCGTTCGCCGGCCCGGCCGTCGCGGCGCTGTCCCCACGGTGGCGGCGGGTACCATGTGGCCGCTTTCGAACCGGGCGGTCACAGGGTGAGGAACGGGATGCACGGGATCAGCGGCCAGGCGCTCGCCATCGACTGCTTCGTCTTCGCCCTGGCGGTGTTCGTCGGCTTCGAGCTGATCACCAAGGTGCCCGCCATCCTCCACACCCCGCTGATGTCGGCCACCAACGCCATCCACGGCATCGTCCTGGTCGGGGCGATCGTGGTCGCGGCGGTCGCCCACGACGCCGGCTCCGACGTCATCGCCGTGCTGGCCGTCTTCCTCGGCACCCTCAACGTGGCCGGCGGCTTCGTGG
The DNA here is from genome assembly GCA_036495095.1 of Candidatus Dormiibacterota bacterium. NCBI lineage: Bacteria > Bacillati > Candidatus Dormiibacterota > Candidatus Dormiibacterota bacterium. The sequence continues at coordinate 6,968 of DASXNK010000044.1, forward strand.
TCACCGACCGCATGCTCGAGATGTTCAAGCCGAGGACGACGCAGCCCACCGCGCCGGACAGGGACAGGGCGGTATGACCGGCAACCCCGCCCCCTGGGTCACCCTCACCTACATCGTCACGGCGATGCTGTTCGTCTTCGCCATCAAGCGGCTCCGCACCGTCGGCGGCGCCCGCACCGGCAACCGCCTGGCGGCGGTCGGCATGCTGATCGCGCTGGCCGTGATCCTGCAGCAGGCGGGCTTCGACAACTGGCTGCTGATCTTCCCGCCGATCGTGGTGGGCGCGGTCATCGGCACCGTCGCCGCCCGGCGGGTGCGGATGACCGCGATGCCCCAGATGGTGGCGGTCTTCAACGGGATGGGCGCCGGCGCCGCGGCGCTGATCGCCGCCGACGAGTTCCGGCGCCTCGACGCCGCGGGGAGCGTGCCCCGCCTCGACGCGATCACCATCCTGCTCAGCTGCATGATCGGCTCGATCGGCTTCGCCGGCAGCATGGTCGCCTTCGGGAAGCTGCAGGAGCTGATCAGCGGGAAGCCGCTGGTCTACCCGCTGCAGAAGCCGATCAACGCCGCCATCCTCGCCACCATCCTGGTCCTCGGCGGGATCATCATCGCCAGGGAGGGCGGCCTCGGGCTCTTCATCGTCTTCGCCGCGCTGAGCTTCATCCTCGGCCCGCTGTTCGTGCTCCCCATCGGCGGCGCGGACATGCCGGTGGTGATCTCCCTGCTCAACAGCTTCACCGGGGTCGCCGCGGCGATCACCGGCTTCGTCCTCGACAACCAGGTGCTGGTGGTCAGCGGGGCCCTGGTCGGCGCCTCCGGCATGGTGCTCACCCAGCTGATGAGCAAGGCGATGAACCGCCCGCTGAGCAACATCCTCTTCGGTGCCTTCGGCGGCGGCCCGGCGGGGGCGGCCGGCGCCTCGGCGGAGATGGCCGGCGAGGTGCGGAGCGCCACCATCGAGGACGTCGTCGCCCTCTTCGAGCTGGCCCGCGAGGTGGTGATCGTCCCCGGCTACGGCCTCGCCGTCGCCCGCGCGCAGCACGACGTCAAGCGGCTCGCCGACCAGCTCGAGGCGCGCGGCATCGCGGTGAAGTACGCCATCCATCCGGTCGCGGGGCGGATGCCCGGGCACATGAACGTGCTCCTCGCCGAGGCCAACGTGCCCTACTCGCAGCTCTACGACATGGACGCCATCAACGACGAGTTCAGCCAGGCCGACGTCGCCGTGGTGATCGGCGCCAACGACGTCGTCAACCCGGCGGCCCGGAACGACCCGGGCAGCCCCATCCACGGCATGCCCATCCTCAACGTCGACGAGGCGGCCAACGTGGTGGTGCTGAAGCGGTCGATGAACCCCGGTTTCGCCGGCATCGAGAACCAGCTCTTCTACAACCCGAAGACGGTGATGCTCTTCGGCGATGCGCAGAAGTCGGTCTCCGAGCTGGTGACGGAGCTCAAGGAGGCGAGCTGACGGACCTGCGGCTCAGCGATCGCGTCGTGCTGGTGACCGGCGCCGGGCAGGGGCTGGGACGGGAGATCGGCCTCGCCTTCGCCCGCGAGGGCGCGCACGTCGCCTTCCACCACCGCACCTCCGCGGCGGGAGCCGCGGCCGCGGTCGAGGAGGCGCGGGCGCTCGGGGTGCGGACGATGGCGGTCGGCGCCGACCTGCGCAGCGACGCGGAGGTGGCGGCGATGGTCGAGGGCGTCGAGGCCGAACTGGGCCCGGTCGACGTGCTCGTCAACAACGCCGCCGCGGGCACCCGCCAGCCGTTCCTCGAGAGCACCCCCGAGGACTGGGCGCCGCAGGTCGACGTCATCGTCACCGGCACCATCCGCGTCACCCAGGCGGTGACCCGGCGGATGGCGGAGCGCGGTGGCGGGGTCGTCGTCAGCCTGATGGGCGATTCCGGCCGGGTGGGGGAGTCGGGGCTGAGCGTGCTCGCCGCCACCCGCGCCTCGACGATGGCGCTGACCAAGTCGCTCGCCCGCGAGCTGGCGCGGCACGGCATCCGTGCCAACTGCGTGTCGATCGCCCTGGTGCGCACCGACAGCCTCGCCGCCCACGCCGGCGGCGAGGACGAGGAGCGGATGCGCCGCATCCTCGCCCAGTACCCGCTGCGCCGGCTCGGACGGCCCGAGGACGTCACCCCGATGGTGCTGCTGCTCGCCTCGCCGCTCTCCGGGTGGATCACCGGCCAGGTGATCTCGGTGAACGGCGGTTACGCGATGGTCTGAGCATGGCGGTGCTGGGGACGAGCGTCCCGCGCAAGGAGGACGCCCGGCTGCTCACCGGCCGGGGACGCTTCGTCAGCGACCTCCGCCTCCCCGGGATGCTCCACGTCGCCTTCGTGCGCAGCCCTCTCGCCCACGGCCGTATCCGCCGCATCGACGCCGCGGCGGCGCGGCGCTCGCCGGGGGTGGTGGCGGTGGTCACCGGCGACGACCCCGAGGTGGCGGGGCGCGCCCTGCGGGCGCGGTCGTCGCTGCGCTCGTACGTCGAGACCGCGCAGCCGCTGCTCGCCGGCGAGCGGGTGCGCTTCAACGGCGAGGCGGTGGCCGCGGTGGTCGCCACCGACCGCTACCTCGCCGAGGATGCCGCCGACCTCGTCGAGCTCGACTGCGACCCGCTGCCGGTGGTGGTCGACGCGGTCGAGGCGTGCGCCGCCGGCAGCGCCGCGGTCGTCCACGACGAGGCGCCGGACAACGTGCTGCTCCGGCGCACCTTCGACGCCGGCGACGTCGACGCCGCCCTGGCCGCGTCCCACCTCGTGGTGGAGCGGCGGTTCCGCACCAACCGGCACGGCGGGGTGCCCCTGGAGGGTCGCGCCGGGGTGGCCTCCTGGGACCCGGCGGACGGCACCCTGACCCTCTGGAGCGGCACCCAGATCCCGCACCTGGCCCGGCACGGCCTCGCCGAGCTGCTCGGGCTCGCCGAGCGGCGGGTGCGGGTCGTCGCCCCCGACGTCGGCGGCGGCTTCGGGGTGAAGGCGTCCCTCTATCCGGAGGACGCGATGCTCTGCCTGCTCGCGATGCGGCTGGGCCGCCCGGTGAAGTGGGTGGAGGACCGCCTCGAGAACCTGCTCAGCGCCAGCCACGCGCGCGACCACGCCTACACCGTCCGCGCCGGGTTCGACGCCGCCGGCAGGCTGCTCGCGCTCGACGCCGACGTGGTCTGCAACGCCGGCGCCTACTCGCTCTCGCCCTTCACCGCCGGGCTCGAGCCGCTGATGGCCGGCGGGCTGCTCGCCGGCCCCTACCGGGTCGAGAACTACCGCTGCACGGTGCGCGGGGTGGCCACCCACACCGCCCCCTCGGGGCCCTACCGCGGCGTCGCCCGCCCCGCCACCGTCTTCGTCATGGAGCGGGTGCTCGACCTCGCCGCCGCCGGGCTCGGCGTCGACCCGGTGGCGCTGCGGCGGCGCAACCTGGTGCGCCCCGAGGACGTGCCCTACACCGCCGCCACCCGCCTGGTGCACGACTCGCGCACCTACGGCGCCTGCCTCGACGCCGTCGTCGACCGCCTCGACTACGCCGCGCTGCGCGAGCGGCAGGCGCGGCTGCGCGACGAGGGCCGGGCGCTGGGGGTGGGGCTCGCCGTCTACAACGAGCTGACCGGGATGGGCAGCGCTGCGTCGGCGGGGCCGCGGATGCCCTTCCGCACCGGCCACGAGTCGGCCACGGTGCGGGTCGACCCCGGCGGCGGGGTCACCGTGCTCGCCGCCACCACCTCGCAGGGCCAGGGCCTGGAGACCACCCTCGCCCAGATCGCCGCCGACGAGCTGGGCGTCGCCTACGACGATGTCGAGGTGCGCATGGGCGACACCGCCGCGGGACCGCACGGCTTCGGCGCGTTCGCCTCGCGACAGGGGGTCATCGGCGGCGGCGCGGTGCTGCTCGCCGCCCGCGCGGTTCGGGACAGGATCGTCCAGATCGCGGCGCACCTGCTCGAGGCGAGCGAGGCCGACCTGCGCGTCGCCGGCGGCCGGGTGAGCGCGGTCGACACCCCCGACCGCTTCGTCGAGGTCGCCGAGGTGGCCCGAGTCGCCCACCACGAGGCCCACCGCCTCCCCGAGGGCGTCGTGCCGGGGCTGGAGGAGACCCGTGCCTACGACCCGGTCCGCGGCACCTTCGCCGCCGGTGCCCAGGCCGCCGTCGTCGAGGTCGACCGCACCACCGGCGAGATCCAGGTCCTCCGCCACCTCTGCGTCGAGGACGCGGGCCGCGCCTACCACCCCGCCATCGTCGACGGGCAGATCGAGGGCGGCCTCGCCCAGGGCCTCGGCGGCGTCCTGCTCGAGCACCACGTGTACGACCCCGACGGCCGGCTCACCACCGCCACGCTCATGGACTACCTGCTGCCCACGGCGACCGACATCCCGGCGCTCGAGGTGGGTCACCTCGACGACCCCGCCGCCACCGTCACCGGGGCCCGCGGGGTCGGCGAGGGCTCGACCCTCGGCGTCGCCGCCGCGATCGCGAACGCCGTGGCCGACGCGCTCTCGCCCTGGGGGGTGGAGACCAACGAGCTTCCCCTGACCCCGGCGCGCATCCACGCCGCGCTGGCGGCGGCGCCGTGATCCGCACCGCCTGGCACGAGCGGGTCGCGCTGCTGACCATCGACCGCCCGGAGCGGCGCAACGCCCTCGACACCGAGCACTGCCGGTTGCTGCTGGAGGCGGTCACCGCCGCCGCCGGCGCCGGCGCGCGGGTGGTGGTGATCACCGGTGCGGGCTCGGCCTTCTGCGCCGGGGCCGACCTCCAGGGCCTGTACACCGAGGACTTCCGGATCTCGCTGCGCGCCCTGCTCGACGGCCTGCCGGCGCTGCCCCAGCCGGTCGTCGCCGCGGTCAACGGCCCCGCCCTCGGCGCCGGCACCGAGCTCGCCGCCGCCGCCGACCTGCGGGTGGTCGACGGCCGCGCCCGCTTCGGCATCCCCGCGGCGCGGCTCGGCCTCGCCATCCACGAGCGCACCGTGCGGCGGCTGGTGCGGCTGCTCGGCGAGAGCGTCGCCCGTGGCGTGCTCCTCGCCGCCGCCGAGGTCGACGCCGAGGCGGCGCTCCGGCTCGGCTTCGCCCACCGCCGGGGCGGCCTCGACGAGGTGCTCGCCTGGGCGTCGGAGATCGCCGCCCTCGCCCCGCTCAGCATCGCCGCCCACAAGCTCGCCCTGGAGCGGGTCGCCGGCGGCCCGGCGGCGGACGACGCCCAGATCGCCGCCACGATCCGCGCCGCCTGGGAGAGCAGGGACTTCCGCGAGGGCGTCGCCGCCTTCCACGAGCGCCGGCCGCCGCGGTTCCAGGGCGACTAGCGGTGAAGCCGGCGCCCTTCCGCTACGTCCGGCCGGGGACGGTGGCCGAGGCGGTCGCCGCCCTGGCCGCCGCCGGCGGCGAGGCCAGGCCCCTGGCCGGGGGTCAGAGCCTGGTGCCGCTGATGAACCTCCGCCTCGCCCGCCCCACCGTGGTGGTCGACCTGAACCGGGTGGGCGAGCTCGAGCGGCTGGCGGTCGAGGACGGGTGGCTGGTGATCGGTGCCATGGTCCGCCATCGCCGGCTCGCCACCGACCCGCTGGTGGCCCGGCACGCGCCCCTGCTCGCCGAGGCGGCGCGCTGGATCGGCCACGGCGCCATCCGTGCCCGGGGGACGATCGGCGGCAGCCTGGCCCACGCCGATCCCGCCGCCGAGCTTCCCTGCGCGGCGATCGCCCTGGACGCCGAGCTGAGCGTCGACGGTCCCGGCGGCGGCCGCACCGTCGCCGCCGCCGGCCTGGTCGACGGCGCCTTCAGCACTCGCCTCGGCGGCGGCGAGCTGATCACCGCGGTGCGGGTGCCGCTGGCCGCCGGGGCGCGCCGCTGGGGCTTCGCCGAGCTGGCCCGCCGCCACGGCGACTTCGCCCTCGTGCTCGCCGCCGCCACCACCGGGGACGGCGTGGCCGGGGTGACCCTGGGGGGCGTTGCTGGCGCGCCGCTGCGGGTCGAGGTGGAGGGCGGCCTCGACGAGGCGGGGATCCCCGCGGTCGCCGCCCGCTGCCGCGACGCCTGCCACCCCGGCGACGACGTCCACGCCACCGCCGCCTGGCGTCGCGCCATGGTCGAGGTGCTGGTCACCCGGGTGCTGCGCCAGGCGCTCCCGGGGAGATGAGGCTGATCCTGCGCGTCAACGGCGAGGAGCACCGGCTCGAGGTGGAGCCGCGCCGGCTGCTCGCCGACGCGCTCCGCGAGGATCTCGGCCTCACCGGCACCCACCTCGGCTGTGAGCAGGGCGCCTGCGGGGCCTGCACCGTGCTCCTCGACGGCGGCGCGGTCCGCTCGTGCCTGCTCTTCGCCGTCCAGGCCGAGGGCGCCGAGGTGACGACCGTGGAGGCGCTGTCGCCGGGCGGCGTGCTCCACCCTCTGCAGGAGGCGTTCCGCGACCACCACGCGCTGCAGTGCGGCTTCTGCACCCCGGGGATGCTGCTGACCGCCGTCGACCTGCTCGCTCGCAACCCCGCGCCCTCCGCAGGCGAGGTGCGCGAGGAGCTCTCCGGCAACCTGTGCCGCTGCACCGGCTACCAGCGCATCGTCGCCGCGGTGCTCGACGCCGCCGCGCGGCTCCGCGGAGCCCGCCCTGCGGCCGGAGCGGCGGCCGGAGCGGCGGCCGGGTGGGCCGACCATCCGCCCCAGCCCTAGGGAACGGGACGCCGTCCGCCGTGTCGACGGTGTCAGCGCGCGGCGTGACGGCTCCTGTATTGGGCAGCAGCCCGATGGAACCTGGCTGAACCCTGGTCAGGCCGCCGCCGCCGGCCGGCAGAGCCGGCAGGGGCGGTAGCCGGCCGACCGGGCCTCGCGCTCCGAGCCGAAGGCCACCCGGTGGTCATCCCGGATGCGCCGGGCGGCGCGGCAGGTGGGAACGCAGAAGATCCGGGTGGTGTCGCTGCCGTGGAAGCGCACCCGTGACCGCGCCAGCGCCTCGAGGTCGGCGGCGTCCACCCCCTCGGCGGCGAGCACCCGCCGCTTCGCCTCGGGCCCGCCGCCGCTGTACTGGCCCAGCCGCCAGTCGCCCTGGACCACGCGGTGGCAGGGGATGAGCAGGGGGATGGGGTTGTGGCCGAGCGCGGTGCCCACGGCGCGCACCGCCCCGGGCCGGCCGATCTCGCGCGCCACCCAGCCGTAGGTGCGCACCTCGCCGCGGGGGATGGTGCGGGTGGCCCCGAGCACGTCCCGCTGGAACTCGGTGAGGCCGCCGAGGTCGACGTCGACCCCGCGGCCGTCGCCGCGCAGCCCGGCGGCGACGGCGGTGGCGAGCGCCTCGGGCAGCGCCGCGGCAGGGTGCACGGCGCCGCCCCGGTGCTCGCGGAACCAGGCCTCGAACTCCGCCCCGTCGGTGCCCCGGCGCACCGCCACCACCCCCGCGGGGCCGTGGGCGACGAGCACCGTGCCCAGCGAGCTCTCCGCCGGCGCGTACCAGAAGCCCAGCCCGAGCTGGCGCAGCACCCCGGGCAGCAGCGTGTCCGGGGCCGGCCGCCGGCCCAGCTCGCGCAGCCCCGCTTCGACATCTCGCGGGGGGACCCCGTGCCCCCGGTCCTGGTGATTCACGCCTCCACCTCCGCTCCCATCCGCCGCCGCAGCGCCTCGAGCCCGCGGTGGATGTCCGACTTCACCGTGCCCACCGGCCGTCCCTGCACCTCGGCGATCCGCGGGTAGCTCAGGTCGTGGGCGTACCGGAGCAGCACCGCCGCCCGCTGCGCCTCGGGGATCGACGCCAGCGCCCCCAGCAGCCGCTCGCGCTCGGCGGCGCGCAGCGCCTCCACCTCGGGGCCGGCGGCCGGATCCACCCCCTCCGGTGGGGTCTCGACCAGCACCAGCTGCAGGTGGCGGCCGCGCAGGCTGCTGCGCAGCGCGTTGAGGGCGATGCGGAAGAGCCAGGGGCGGAGCGCCAGCGCCCGGATGCGCTCGGCGGGATAGCCGCCGAGCGCACGGTGGGCGCGGACGAAGGCGTCCTGGACCGTCTCCTCGGCGCGGCCGGGGTCCCCGCACTGTGCGGCGATGAAGGCGAACAGGGCCTGCTGGTGCTCGGTCACCACCTCCTCGAACGCGCCGTCGAGGTCGGCGGCGAGCCGCTCGAGGAGAGAGGGTGCGGGCCGCCCTCGCGGGCTCACGACCGGGCGCTCATCTGCCCGCGCAGTCTGGTGGATCACGCCCTCTCAACACCGCGGGGCGGCCCCACGGTTGCAGGAGGACCGGACCGCTGGGTCGTGCCGCTGTGGGCGGGGGGGTCGCTGCAACCTCGCGCACCGGGGACGGGTTGTGAGACCGT
>DASXNK010000045.1 GCA_036495095.1 Candidatus Dormiibacterota bacterium
GTTCCCCCGGCGGGGCGGGGCCGGACGGCCCCGCCCCGTCCGGCTTCCCGGCCCCCACCGGCGCCCACCTATGCTTCCCCCCCTATGCCGCTGCCGCCGGAGCGAGCCATCGCCGCCGCGCTGCTCACCGCCATCGCCGACGGGGGCCGGCACGCGCTCCGCGAGCTGCGTCCCCGGCTCGCCGCCGACCTCCGCGTCTCCCCCCAGGACCTCTCCGTCACGGTCGCGTGGAACCCACGGGAGACCCGCTTCGCCGTCACCGTCGGGCACGCCCGCACCCTGCTCACCCGCCACGGGCTCGCCGTGATGGTCGAGCCCGGGGTGATCGCCATCACCGGCGCCGGCCGCGCCCTGCTCGGCGGGCCGGGTGGCGCCGCCGCGGTCGAGGCCCGGTTGCAGCCATCGGCACCGCCCCCCGCGATCCTCGCCGGCAGCGCCCCCCGCCGCACCGCCCCGCCGCCGATCCCCGGCCCCGCCGGCCTCGGCCGCGGGGTGGTGGTCGGCCCCGACGACCGGGTGCCCGACCCCTGGCGGGGGGTGCCCGAGGTCGCCGTCGGCGACGCCGAGCTGGAGCGCCCGACCGCCGCGCTCGACCGCCTCCACCTCGCCTGGGTGCGGCGCCGGCCGGTGGTGGTGCGGCTCGGCGTCGACCGCGACCGGCTGCGGGCGCCGCGGAGCTGGCAGCTCCCCCTGTGGGAGCTCGGCGCCGGCTTCGTCCCCTGGACCGACCGCCTCGCGCACCTGGTCTGGAGCAACAACTACGACGCCCGCGGCGGCCGCGGCCCGGTGTGGTGGTGGTCGGTGCGCGCCGCCGACCTCGGGGCGGAGCGAACCCCGGAGGGACCCGCCGACGTCCGCCTCCCCGGCGGCGGACCCGCCTGGGTCGACGGTGGGCCGCGGCAGCCCCTCGACCCCGACCAGCTCGGCGCGGTGGTGGTGCACGCCGAGACGGTGCGGGCCGGCTGGCTGCGGACCGCGCCGCCGCCGCGGGCGCCCGGCGGCGACCTCGCCCCCGACCAGCGGGCCGCGGTGGCGCATCCGGGCGGACCGGCGCGGATCATCGCTCCCGCCGGCTCGGGCAAGACCCGGGTGCTCACCGAGCGGCTGCGTCACCTCGTCGTCGACCGCGGCTGGGAGCGCGAGACCGTGCTCGCGCTCGCCTACAACCGCCGCGCCAGCGAGGAGATGGCCCGCCGCTGCACCGACTTCGGCCCGCGCACCCAGACCGTCCACGCCCTCGGCTGGGCGATCGTCCGCGACGCCGAGCCGGGCACCCGGCTGCTCGGCGACGGCGAGGTCCGCGAGATCCTCGCCCGCCACTGTCCGCCGCTCGACCGCAGGGCCAACACCGACCCGCTCGGCCCCTACCTCGACGCCCTCCAGGCCACCCGCGAGGGGCTGCGCGACCCGGTCGACGTCGAGCGCGGCGGCGAGCAGGTGTCCGGCTTCGCCCGCGCCTTCGACGAGTACCGCGCCGAGCTGCGCGAGCGTCACCTCGCCGACTTCGACGAGCAGGTCTACCGCGCCTGCGAGCTCCTCCTCGAGGATGCCGCGCTGCGGCAGAGCTGGCAGGGATCGTGCCGCCACCTGCTCGTGGACGAGTTCCAGGACCTCACCCCGCTCCGCCTGCTGCTGATCCGGATCGTCGCCGCCCCGGCGCTCGACGTCTTCGCGGTGGGCGACGACGACCAGGTCGTCTACGGCTACACCGGCGCCGACCCCCGCTTCCTGATCGGCTTCGGCGAGCTCTTCGGCGGCGCCACCGAGTACGCCCTCGAGGTCAACCACCGCTGCCCGCCCGCGGTGGTCCACGCCGCCGCGACCCTGCTCGGCCACAACCGGGTGCGGGTGCCCAAGACGATCCGCGCCGGGCGCGCCGGCGGCCATCCCCACGCCTTCCGCATCCGCCGCCATCCCGGCGAGGGCGGCGCCGCCGCTGTGGTGACCGCGGTGCGCCAGTGGATCGACGCGGGCGCCGCCCCGGCGAGCATCGCGGTGCTGGCCCGGGTCAACGCCGCCCTCCTGGCCCCCCAGCTCGCCCTCGGCGCCGCCGGGGTGCCGCTGGTGCCGGCGGTGCGCGGCGACGTGCTGCGCCACACCGGGGTGCGCTCGGCGCTGGCGCTGCTGCGCCTGGGCGCCGACCCCGAGCGGATGTCCCGCCACGACATCGAGGAGATCGCCCGCCGCCCGCTGCGCGGCCTCGGCCGCGAGTTCTTCGAGCGCCTGGGGCGGCGCACCCACTGGTCGACCCGCGAGCTCCGCGATCTCGGCGCCCGGCTCGACGAGCGCGACCGGGGCCGCCTCCTCGGTCTGATCGAGGACATCGGCACCCTCTACCACTGCGTCGCCGGCGGCACCACCGCGTCGGCGCTCGCGGCGGTGCGGCGCATCGGCCTCGAGCGCTCGATGCGGAGCCTCGACTCCGGGGGCCTGCAGCGCGAATCCCACCTCGACGACCTCGACGCGCTGGGGGCGCTCGCCGCCCTCCACACCGTGCCGGCCAGCTTCGAGGCCTGGCTCCGCGACCACCTCGGCGACCGCTCCGGCGGCACCGGGGTCACCCTCTCGACGGTGCACCGGGTCAAGGGCGAGGAGTGGGACCTGGTCTGCATCGCCGACGTGCGCCGCGGGATGATGCCCCACCGCCTCGCCGCGGACGTCGAGGAGGAGCGGCGCATCCTCCACGTCGCCCTGACCCGGGCGCGCGAGCAGGTGCTGGTGCTCACCGACGCCGCCCGCCCCAGCAGCTTCGTCGCCGAGCTGCTCGAGCCGTCGGCGGGGGCGGGATGGTCCGCCGTTCCTCACAACGCACCCGCCGAGCGGCGTCACGGGTGAATTGCTGACCCCCGCAGCCGATCTCTGAGGTGATGAAAAATGCGCCGGAGGCGCTCCACCTCGTACCTCGACGTGCCCAGCATTCACGAGAAGCGAGCGAAGCGAGCGTCGCCGGCGAGTGCCGGCGTGGAGGGGGCGCGCCTCGGCATCGCGCAAGCGAAGCGCCGCGCGATGTCTTTGGCGCGAACGGGGGAGGCGCAGCCTCCCCCGAGTCAACATCGATGGCGCCGAACGCACCGCCCGAGCCGCACACGCGCCGCTTCACCGCCGCTCCCGCCCGAACCTCTGTTCTGGTATTGTCCGCGCCATCGAGCAGCTGTTCGGTGACACAGAGAGCGGGGTGGTCCACCGGCTCGCCCGTCGGCGACGTACGGTCCACCGAGGCGAAGCCTCCGCGATCTCCCGACTGCAGCACCAGCTGCGGAACGTGGAGCTCGCCGCGGGGGGCGCGGCCGCCGAGTTGCTGCGCATCCTGAGCGACCAGCGCCAGGCGCTCCACGGCAGCGACCTCGAGGTGCTCGAGGATCTCGCCGACCGCATGGGCGAGGCCCGGGCCGCCGCCTGGCGCGGCGGTCAGGACGTGGTGCGCCTCCGCTCCCGGGACGGCTGATCCGGCCGGTCAACCTGCACTAGACTGGCCTCCCGCGCTCCGACCGACCTGGGAGAGCCGCCATGACCGAGGCCTCGTCGCACCCGCCGGGCATCCCCTCGTGGACCGACCTCACCACCTCCGACCTCGACGCCGCCATCGCCTTCTACACCGCACTCTTCGGCTGGGACGCGCAGAGGGCGGACGAGCCGGAGGCGGGCGGCTACACGATGCTCACCAAGAACGGCAGGTTCGTGGCCGGCATGGCGCCGGGTCAGGACCGGCCGCCGTCCTGGATGATGTACGTGACCACCGACGACGTCGACGCCACCACCGAGAAGGTCCGGGCGGCGGGCGGGACGGTGGCTCTGGAGCCGATGCAGGTGATGACCGCGGGGCGGATGGCGGTGTACATGGACCCGACCGGTGCGGCGTTCGCGGTGTGGCAGCCGGGTGACCACACCGGCGCGCAGCTGGTCAACGAGCCCGGCGCGCTGTGCTGGACCGAGCTGCAGACCCGTGATCCCGATGCCGCGACGGCGTTCTACGCGGCGGTGTTCGGCTGGGGCAGCGAGACCGCGACCGGGCCGATCCCGTACACCGAGTGGAAGCAGGACGGCCGGAGCATCGGCGGCATGATGCCGATGGGCGATCAGTTCCCCGCCGAGGTCCCCGCCCACTGGGTGGTGTACCTGGGCGCCACCGACGTCGACGCCGACACCGCCCGCGCCGTGGAGCTCGGCGGCAAGGTCTTGGTGCCGCCGATGGACATCCAGGAGGGCCTGCGCTTCTCCTGGATCACGGACCCGCAGGGCGCGCCCCTCGGCCTGCTGCGAATGACCGGCTGACCTTCGGGTCAGTCTCGCCGGTGGGCCGCATCAGTACTTGACGAATCCGGCCACAACGGCCTAAGGTGCTCTGGCCTCCACGTTCTGCACACGTCACACCAGAGGGAAGGGAAATGACGCACGGCGACAGCCGCACCCGTCGACAGCGTCCACGCGCACCCCGGGGGGTCTGCATCGGAGTGGGCGCGGTGCTCTCCGCCACCGGAGGCACCCTGCTCACCGTCGCCGCCGCCGGGGTGCTCGGTGGCGGCGCGCTGGTGACCACCGCGTTCGCGGGCGGACGTCCCCACGCCGCCGTGCAGTCGGTGGCACGCCCCGCAACCGGGGCCATCCCGCCGCCCGTGGTGGTCCCCCCTCCGGTGGTGCCGGCCTCGGTGCCCCCGGTCACCGGGGCCCACGTCGAGAGCGCCGGGCACGAGACCGCTCCGGTCACCGCGGTGGTCGCGGCCGCACCCGCCCCGCCCCCTCCCCCGGCGGTCGCCGCGCCACCGCCCCCGGTTCCGCCGCCCGCCCCGGTGCGGGCCCGCGCCATCGCCATCCCGGTGACCGGCGCCGCCGCCGGGGCGGCACCGCTCAGCGGCGCCGCGCTGCTCGGTGGCGGCGCGGTGCTGCTGGTGCGCAGCCTCCGCCGGCCGTCGCGGCGCCCCCTGACCCAGCCCTTCGACGACGCCATTCCCGCCTACTGGTAGAGGGCTGCCGCGGCCACTCGCCGCGACGCAATTGGCGCGTTCGTTCATGACGCACCTCGCCGCGCCAGCTCCGGAAATACAAGGGTGGCCTTGATCGGGGGGATTCGTGCATACTGAGCCGCGTCGGGCAGCCAGGGGTGGCGGGCCTGACGGATTGGATTGACCCGGTGCGCATATGCAGCCTGCGCAACGGGATATCGGTGATTGCCGAGTGCGTCCCCCCGCACCCGGTCATAGCTCTTGCTGCTTCATAAGGTTGGGGCGTCTCCGGAAGGAGACGCGCATTGAGGAGCGGGCATGTTCGCCTTCGGAAGTCCGGCGTCCATCGGCCGGCGCGCAGCCATCGGATCAGTCGTCGTCGCCATGCTGTCCGCCGGTGCACTGGCGGCCCGTCCGGCCGCCGCCGCCACGCCGGACGGCTCACCCGCCACCGGAGTTCTGGGAACGGTTCCCACGCTGCTCCGCGACGCGCTCGACCTCGGGCCGCTGGTGCCGCGGCCGCTCGACGTGACCATGGCGCTGCCGCTGCGGGACCAGGCGGGCCTGCGCTCGCTGATCGCCGCGCAGAACACCCCGGGGAATGCCGAGTACCACCACTTCCTCACCCCCGACCAGTTCGCGCAGCGCTTCGCGCCCGACCCCGCCACGGTGGCTCAGGTCACCGGCTGGGCGGCCTCGTCGGGACTGAGCGGGATCACCGTCTCGCCCAACCGGACCCTGGTGTCGATGCAGGGCGCGAGTGACCGCATCGGCAGCCTGCTCGGGATGCACCTCGAGAACTTCCTGAGCAACCACGGCTTCAGCTTCTTCGCGCCGTCGTCGGCGGCCACCCTGCCCGCGCAGCTCGCCGGCCGGGTCACCGCGGTGCTCGGGCTCAGCGACCTGCACAAGCTCAGCGTCGCCCACACCACCGCCGCGGTCGCCCCCGCCGCCGGCAGCGCCTTCAAGGGCTACGGGCCCCAGGAGTTCAACTCCTTCTACAACGCGCCGGCGCCGCATCCGACGGCGCACCGCGACGGCTTCGGCCAGACCCTGGCGATCCTCGCCGAGGGCGACCTGACCCAGCCCCGCGCCGACCTGCTCCAGTTCGAGAACCAGTACGGGCTCCCGCATGTGCCCTGGACCACCGTGCCGGTCGGCGCCGGGCCGTTCACCGACACCGCCGGGTCCCCGGAATGGGACCTCGACACCCAGTACTCGACCGCGTTCGCGCCCGCGGCGTCGAACCTGCTCGTCTACCAGGCCAAGTCGCTGGGCGACGCGGACATCCTCGCGGAGATCAACAAGTGGGTCACCGACAACCGCGCCGCCCAGGCGAGCGCGTCCTTCGGTGAGTGCGAGTCGCTGGCCCACGTCAGCGGCTTCGCCACCGCCGCCGACACCGCCCTGGCCCAGGCGGTCGCCCAGGGGCAGACGCTCTTCTCCTCCAGTGGCGACACCGGCTCCTTCTGCCCCTTCCTGGTCAGCCAGAACGGCCTGCCGATCGGGCTGCCCGGCCCCAACTACCCGGCCGCCAGCCAGTACGCGGTGAGCGTCGGCGGCACCACCCTCACCCCCGACGGCAAGGGCGGCGCCACCGAGACCGCGTGGCTCGCCGGCGGCGGCGGCCCCGCGCTCTTCGAGCCCACCCCCGCATGGCAGGCGGGAGCGGGCGGCAGCTTCCTCGGCGTCAACCGCGGCACCCCGGACGTCAGCCTCGACGCCGACCCCGCCTCCGGCTACGCGACGATCGTCAACGGCAAGCAGCTGGCGATCGGCGGCACCAGCGCAAGCTCGCCCGCGTGGCTGGGGATCTGGTCCCGGCTGCAGTCGTCGCACAACGGCGGCCTCGGCTTCGCCAACCCGACCCTCTACTCGCTCCCGGCGGCGGTCTTCCACGACATCACCCAGGGCTTCCAGGGGCTCTTCGTGGCCACCCCCGGCTGGGACTACACCACCGGGCGCGGCACCCCCGACATCGCCGCCCTGATCGCGGCGCTGGGCGGTGCCCCGGCCGCCGCCACGGCGCCCGCCCCCGCGGCGTCGCCGGTCCTCCCGGTGGCCCCGCCGGCACTGCCGGTGGCGCCCCCCGCGGCCTCGGCCCCGGCGTCGAACCCGCTCCAGTCGATCACCACCCTGCTGCTCGGCGGAACCGGGACCAGCGCGTCGCCCGGCGGCGGCCTGCTCGGCCTCGGCCTCCTGGGCGGACAGGGCTAGGTTTCCCGAGCGTCCCCAACGAGGCGGCGGAGGCCTGCCCTCCGCCGCCTCACCAGGGGGGGACGCCATCTGGGCACGACGCCGGTTGCCAGTGGCCGACGTTCCGCGTACGCTCCTAGCACGCCACGCACGAAGGAGTGCGGCGACTCCCGCGGCATGAGGATGATTCCCGAGCACAACGGACGCGGCGGCAACCACGGCCAGCCTGAGCCTGAGCAGGAGCCCGTCTGGGTCCAGGGGGTCAACTGTGGCCGCTGCGGCTGGCCGAACGCGCGCCAGGTGCAGCGCGGCATGCGGCGGGTCCAGTTCGTGTGCCAGTGGTGCGAGCAGTTCACCACCGCGGTGGTCGACCCCACGCTCAAGGGGATGATCGGCTTCTGATCGGGGGACGTCCCCCTCCCCCCCGGGTTCCCCCCCGGGGCGCAAATGCGCGGTGTCCTCCCCCATCACCTAGAACGGCGTGGTATGACTGCGAGAACCGGTACCCGGCGTGCGCCGCGGCCGGCCGTTTGGGAGGGCCTCGGCCGTGGGTTGGAAGAGGAACAAGTTCATTCTCTATCCAGTGGAGTTCCTCTGCGGGGTGGGGATCGTGGCGATGATGGCCGTCACCGGGCTGGTGAAGTCGGTCACGCTGCTCCCCGACTGGCAGCGCTACAAGAAGATCCGCAACATCTAGCCTGCACCGCCGCCCGGAGCCGGAGCGCTCCCGGCGCGGTGACCGGGACATCGCCACGCTCGAGGTGGCGCGCACCGCCTCGAGCGTGGCGCGGTCGCGTCCGCGCATCCCCTCGGCGCCCCTCCCCGGGGTCGCTTTCACAGTTGATGGTGGCATCACGCCTCCGCGGTGGGATAGATTGCCTCCAGTGGCGCGGAAGGGATGGAGGACGGTGTGCAGCCCACGCTCCGAGGTCTGGCGGCATTTCTCGGCGCCGCCGGCCTGCTCACCCTGGTCATCCCCCAGCCCGCCGGGGCACGCACGGACACCGGGTTCGTCAACGGCAGCGGCGCGGCGCGGGGCACGGCGTTGCGGCTCGCCCCGCACACCGGGGGGCTGACCTACGCCGTCACCACCGGCGACTCCCTGGCCTCCTACCAGGGCACCGAGGGGCGCGCCCAGGCCCAGGCGCTCGACCTCGGGATCTTCGGCCTGCTCCTGACCACGGTCTCGGCGTGCGGCCAGCAGCCGCTGCTCAAGCCCGACCAGGTGCCGGGGCCGGTGCAGGCGAACTCGAGCCACGGACCCGCCAGCAGCACCCACAGCTTCGCCGGCGGTGACGTCGCCGCGGGCGGCACCGAGACCGCCGCCGCCCGCCCCAACGGGTCCACCGCCGACGCCTCCAGCGCCACCCTCGACCTCCCCGGGGTGCTCAGCGTGGGCGCCGCCGTCAGCCACGCCGAGACCCGGCTGGTGCCCGGCCTCCGCCGTGAGGCGCACGCGGACGCTTCGATCGCCTCGGTGAGCCTCGCCGGCGGCGCGGTGCAGCTGCTCGGGCTGCACTGGGACGTCACCCAGCGCACCGGCGACACGCCGCTGCACGACGGCGGCTTCCACGTCGACGAGATCCGCATCGGCGGGCAGAGCCTGCCCGCGGGCCTGCTCGGTGGCGCGCCCGGCCCCGCGGAGCAGGTGGTGCAGTCGCTCGACGGAGCCAACCGGGCGCTCGCGCCCTTCGGCCTGCATCTCACCCCGCCGGCGGTGCGCACCCTCGGGGACGGCACCGTCGACGTCGGACCGCTGCGGATCAGCCTCGGCGGCACCACCCAGCTCTCCGAGCCGCTCGGCGCCGCCCTGGCCGCGGCGCAACCGGCCCGCGACCAGGTGGTGGCGACGTTCAAGGGCGACCCGCAGAACTGCCAGGACCCGCGCAGCGGGCTGGGACCGCTGGCCGGCGCCGGCCTGCTCGTCGGCGATATCGCCTACGGCGGCCTCACCGGCACCGGAGGCGTCGACGTCGACCTCGGTGGCGTCCACGCCACCACCGAGGGCATCGCCTATCGCAACCCCTTCGGCGACTTCCTGCCGCTGTCGCCCTTCGGAGGCACCACCGTCACCGACACCACCCCGCCCGCCGTGCTGACCCCGGTGGCGCCGCCCGCCCTCCCGCCCGGCCCGGCGGCGGCCGGCACCACGCTGATCACCCCCGCGACCGCGGGACGCAGCTTCACCGCGTGCGTCACCCCGGGCTCGTTCGGCCGCTCCGGCTGCAGCACCCACGACCTCGCCCGCGCCGCCGCGGTCGCCGGGCTGGGCGTCGCGGTGCTGCTCTTCGCCGGGGACGCGCTGCTCCTCTTCCGGCGCCGCCGGGGGGGGGTGGGGTCGTGAGCGGCGAGCGCGGCCGGCTGCCCGGCGCCGAGGGACGGCTGCTCCGCGGCTACGGGCCGCTGCTGGCGATGACCGTCGCCTTCGCGCTCATGGTCACCCTGGTGCCCACCGTCGCCCGCGAGCAGACCGTCGTCCACGACGGCACCGCCGCCGCGGGCAGCGTCACCACCGTCGGCCCGGGCACCGGCGCGCTGGCACCGGGGCCGGGCAGCGCGCCGGGCACCACCGGCCCCGGCGGCGGCACGTCGGTCACCCGCGGCGTCGCCGCCGCGCACACCAGCGGCTGCACCGACCGCCGCCAGCAGGTGCCGGGCGATCCCTACTCGCCGCCCTGCGTGCTCTTCAGCGGCGACAACGGGGGCGCCACCACCCGGGGCGTCACCAGGGACACGATCACCGTGGCGCTGCGCCAGACCGCCGATCCCGACCTCTCCACGACGATCTCCAAGATCACCGGGTCGGACCTCATCGACAGCAATGAGGACGCCACCCGCACCGCCCAGGGGCTGGTCGACTACTTCAACACGCGCTTCCAGTTCTACGGCCGCAAGATCAAGCTCGCCCCCTTCCAGGGTCACGGCGCGCTCACCCGCGAGCTCCTCGGCGCCGGGCAGGAGCAGGCCAACGCCGACGCCATCAAGGTGGCCAGCGAGGTCGGCGCCTTCGCCGACGCCACCGGCTTCACCGAGCCCTACTCCGACGCGCTGGCGCGGCAGAAGGTCATGGCCTTCGGCGCGCCGTACATGTCGCGCCAGTGGTTCCTCGACCGCCGGCCGTACGCGTGGAGCACCTTCACCGACTGCTCGCTGGTGGCGATGAGCAACTCCGACTGGTTGAACAAGCGGGTCCTGGGGAAGCCGGCGAAGTACGCCGGCGGCGACCTCCAGAACAAGCCGCGCAAGGTGGGCATCGTGGTGCCGGACAACCCCGAGTACCAGCAGTGCCTGCACGACGGGCTCAACGTCCTCCACCAGGCTGGCAACGACGCCTTGACGGTCAACTACTCGCTCGACCTCGCCAGCCTCTCCAACCAGGCGGCGAGCATCGTCGCCAAGCTGAAGGCGGCGGGGGTGACCTCGGTGGCGACCGCCACCGACCCCATCCTCCCCGTCTTCCTCACCGCCAAGGCGCACGAGCAGGGCTACTACCCGGAGTGGCTGGTGCAGGGCACCGCGTTCACCGACACCGACATCGCCGGTCAGCTCTACGACCAGAGCGAGTGGTCACACGCCTTCGGCATCAGCACCCTCGGCCCCCAGCTGCCCGAGCGCGCCGGCCTCGGCTACAACGCCTACAAGGCGGTGCGCAGCGACGAGCCGGCCCACAGCGTCGAGCTCATCTACTACCAGCTCTACATGATCGCCATGGGCATCCAGCTCGCCGGCCCCACGCTGACCCCGGGGAACTTCGAGCGGGGGATGTTCGCCTATCCCGGCGGCGCCGGTGAGGCGGGGACCTGGGGCTTCGGGCCGGGGCACTACACGCCCACCCAGGACTTCAAGGAGATCTGGTGGGACCCCAACCGGACCTCCACGTACAACGACAAACAGGGGACGTACCAGACCAGCGGGGACCGCTATCGACTGGGGAAGGTGCCGGCGGGCGACCCTCCAGTGTTCCGGTGAGCGGCCGCCGCATCGCGGCCGCCACCGCCGCCGTCACCGCCGCCGCGGTGCTGGTGGCGACCCAGGTGGCACCAGGCCGGGTGCCGCTGGGCATCGTCCTCCAGGGCGCCATCCTGGGGACCGGCACCGGCCTTCTCGCCGTCGGCCTGGTGCTCACCTACCGCGCGACCCGGGCGATCAACTTCGCCTACGGCGCCATCGGCGGGGTAGGAGCGGCGCTCGCGGTGGGCCTGCACCTCGGCCACGGGCTGCCCTGGCTGCTGGCGGTGCCGCTCGCGGTGGTGGTGGGGGTCGGGGTCGGCGGAGCCGTCGAGCGGCTGGTGATCCGCCGCTTCCGCGACGCGCCGCGGCTGGTGCTCACCGTGGCCACGATCGGCCTCGCCCAGCTGCTCGGCGGCGTCGAGCTGCTCATCCCCCAGGTGCTCGGCACCAACACGCTGGTGGGTGGATTCGAGACCCCTCTCAACCGCATCCACCTCACCGTCGACCCGATCATCCTCACCGGCAACGACCTGCTGATCCTCGCGGTGGTGCCGGTCGTGCTGGGGGCCCTCTCCTGGTTCCTGCTCCGCACCGAGGCGGGGATGGCGATCCGCGGCATCGCCGAGAACGCCGACCGCGCTCGCCTGCTCGGCATCCCCGTCGGCCGGCTCTCGCTGCTGGTCTGGCTGATCGCCGGCGGCTTCGCCGCGCTCACCGTGACCCTCACCGCGCCGGGCTCGGGCCTGACCATCGACGCCGCCGCCGGCGCGACGCTGCTGCTGCCCGCGCTCGCCGCCGCCGTGGTCGCCGACCTCGAGTCGCTGCCCGCGGCGTTCGGGGTCGGGGTCGGCCTCGGCGTCGTCGACCAGGTGGTGCGCTGGAACATCGACAAGCAGGCCACCGAGACGGTGGTGTTCCTGGTGGTGATCATGGTGGCGCTGCTGGTCCGCCACCGCCGCACCAGCCGGGTCGACGCCGACCTCTCCAGCTGGTCGATCGCCTCCGGCGCCCGTCCCATCGCCGCCGCCCTGCGCCGGCTGCCCGAGGTGCGGATCGCCCGGGGGCTGACGGTGGCGGCCGTCGCGGCGGCGGCGCTGCTGCTGCCCGCGCTGGCGTCGCCGAGCCAGCTCGACCAGGCGAGCATCTGGCTCATCTACGGGCTGGTGGCGGTCTCGCTGGTGGTGCTCACCGGCTGGGGCGGCACCGTGAGCCTGGGCCAGATGGGCATCGTCGGGGTCGGCGCGCTGGTCGCGGGCAACCTGATCAGCCGCTGGAACGTCGACCTCTTCCTCGCCCTCGGCGGCGGCGCGATCGCCGGTGGGCTGGTGGCGCTGCTCGTGGGCCTGCCCGCGCTGCGGGTGCGCGGCCTCTTCCTCGCGGTGACCACCCTCGCCTTCGCGGTCGCCGTCGACTCCTTCTTCCTCAACCCCGCCAACTTCCGCACCCTGATCTTCGAGGACTTCGAGCGCCCGGTGCTCTGGCATCGCTTCGACCTGCGCAGCGAGCGCTCGCTGTACCTGGTCTGCCTGGGGGTGCTGGTGCTCACCGTGCTGCTGGTGCACGGGCTGCGCCGGGCGCGCAGCGGCCGGGCGATGATCGCGGTGCGCGACAACCAGCGCGGCGCGGCGGCGATCGCGGTGCCGGCGGTGCGCACCCGGCTGACCGGGTTCGTGGTCGCGGGGGTCATCGCCGGGGTGGCCGGCGCGCTCCACGCCACGGTGCTGCGCAGCATCGGCTTCCACACCTACGAGACCTCGCTCAGCCTTCTCGTCTTCTCGATGGCGGTGATCGGCGGTCTCGGCTCCATCGGCGGCGCGCTCAGCGGCGTCGCCCTCGTCGAGCTCTCCGGCTACCTGTTCCCGAAGCTGCAGCTGATCATCACCGGCGTCGGCATGCTCATCGTGCTGCTGGTGATCCCGGGCGGCCTCGCCGAGGCCGCCGAGCGCGCCCGCGACCGCCTGCTCGCGCTGCTGGCCCGGCGCCGGGGCATCGACCTGACCCGGGCCGCGGACGCGTCCCGCACCGAGCCCGACCCGGTCGCCACTCCCGTGGCCGCCGCCACCGGCGGCGCGGCGCGGCCGGCGCTGCTGAGCTGCGCCGGCGTCGACGCCGGCTACGGCTCGCTCCAGGTGCTCTTCGGCGCCGAGCTGTCGGTCGCCGAGGGCGAGATCCTCGCCCTGCTCGGCACCAACGGCGCCGGCAAGTCGACGCTGCTCCGGGCGGTGGCCGGGCTGCTCGACATCAGCGCCGGCCGCATCGAGTTCGACGGCGCCACCGTGCACGGGCACGCCGAGCGGCTCGCCGGCCGCGGGCTGGCGCTCATGCCCGGCGGCCGCGGCGTCTTCCCCGGCCTCACCGTGGCCGAGAACCTCCGCCTCGCCTGCTGGCTGCTGCGCTCCGACCGCGCCGCGGTCGACACCGCCGTCGAGCGCTGCCTCTCCCTGTTCGGGGCGCTCCGCGGGCGGCTGGGCATCCGCGCCGGCGAGCTCTCCGGCGGTGAGCAGCAGATGCTCTCGCTGGCGATGGCGCTGGCCACCGGCCCGCGGCTGCTCTGCATCGACGAGCTCTCGCTCGGGCTCGCACCCGCGGTGGTGGGACAGCTGGTCGAGACGGTGCGCGACATCCACCGCGGCGGCACCACCGTGGTGGTGGTCGAGCAGTCGGTCGACGTCGCCCTGCAGCTCGCCGAGCGTGCCGTGTTCCTCGAGAAGGGTCACGTGCGCTTCAGCGGTCCCACCGCCGAGCTGACCCGCCGCCCCGACCTGCTCCGCGCGGTGTTCCTCGGACGCCAGCAGGACGGCGCCCTCGGCGGCGAGACCGGCGCCGCCGCCGCCCCGGCACGGGGGATGCGGCTGGAGTGCACCGGGCTCACCCGCCGATTCGGCGGCATCGTCGCCGTCGACAGGGTCGACCTCACCGTCGAGCCCGGCGAGGTGGTGGGGCTGATCGGCCACAACGGCGCGGGCAAGACCACCCTGTTCGACGTGGTCACCGGCTTCCTCGACGCCCAGGGCGGACGCGTCCTCCTCGGCGGCGAGGACATCAGCGACCGGCCGCCGCACCGCCGTGCCCTCGCCGGCCTCGGCCGCTCCTTCCAGGAGGCGCGCCTCTTCCCGTCGCTCACCGTCGCCGAGACCATCGCGGTGGCGCTGGAGCGGCATCTGGCCAACCGTGACCCGATCGCGGCCGCGCTACGGCTGCCCGCCTCCACCGACGCCGAGGCGGCGGCGGCGCGACGCGTCGACGAGCTGGTGACCGCGCTGGGGCTGCGCGCCTATCGCGACACCCCGTGCGGCGAGCTCTCGACCGGCACCCGGCGGGTGGTCGAGCTCGGCTGCGTGCTCGCCCAGGACCCGGCGGTGGTGCTCCTCGACGAGCCCTCCGCGGGGATGGCGCAGCGCGAGACCGAGGCCCTGGCGCGGCTGCTCCGCACCGTCCACGCCCAGACCGGCTGCTCGATGCTGGTGATCGAGCACGACATGGCGCTGCTCTCCTCGCTCTGCGACCGGCTGGTGGCGCTCGAGCTCGGCGCGGTGATCGCCGCGGGTGCGCCCGAGGCGGTGCTCCACGACCCCCGGGTGGTCGCCTCCTACCTGGGCGGCGGCCGGTCGGGGTCGAACGGGACGGCCTCGCGCGAGCTCACCGGCAGCCCGCGGCTGGAGGCGCCCGGCAGCGTCGCCTGAGGCTTGAGCACCGGCGGCCTGGCGGCCGCGCCGGCGATCGCCGCCGCGGCGCCCGACGAGGCCTCGTGCAGCCGCCGCCGCACCGCGCTCAGCGGCGCCGCGATCGACTCCAGCGACCTCCGCTCGGCGTCGACCCCCCAGATCGCCTCGACCAGCCCGCCGAGGACCATGAGCCCGGCACCGAGGCAGTAGCCGATGAAGACGCGGCCCGGCTGCTTGGTGGCGATCAGGGCGCCGAAGAGCAGCGGCGCGGCGATGCCGCCGACCACGTTGCCGATCGAGTACACGAACGCGATCGCGAGCGCCCGGGTCTCCATGGGGAAGATCTCGCTCACCGTCAGGTACGCCGAGCTGGCGCCGGCGGAGGCGAAGAAGAAGACCACCGACCAGCAGATCGTGATCGTGGTCGCGGTGAGCATCCCGTGGGTGAAGAGGATGCCGGTGATCACCAGCAGCACCCCGGAGATGATGTAGGTGCCGGCGATCATCGGCCGCCGTCCGACGCTGTCGAAGAGGTGGCCGAGCATCCAGGGGCCGAGCACGTTGCCGAGCGCGAAGGGCACCAGGAAGAGGCCCACCCGGTCGTCGGGAACGTGGAAGAACGTGGTCAGCACCAGGCTCTCGGTGAAGAAGATGGCGTCGTACAGGAAGGCCTGGGTGATCATCAGCGTGAGGCAGACGCCGGTGCGCTTCGGATAGGTGCGGAACATCGTCCGCGGCATGTCCCAGAACCGCACCCGGTGCTCGAGGTCGATCTCGATGGGCTCGCCCTCGATCGGCGGCAGCGGCCCCTTCTCCGCCTCCACCTGGCGTTCGATGTCGAGAACGATCTCCTCCGCCTGCTGGGGACGGCCGTGGGTGATCAGCCAGCGCGGGCTCTCGGGGATGGTCCGCCGCACCAGCAGGATGGCGATGCCGAGCACGCCGCCGACCAGGAAGCACATTCGCCAGCCGATGGTGACCGGCACGATGCCGCGGTCGAGCAGGAACAGGCTGAGCGCGCTGGCGAGGATCGCGCCCCACCAGTAGGAGCTGTTGATGGCCAGGTCGGTCCAGCCGCGCCGTCGCGCCGGGATCAGCTCGTCGATCGCCGAGTTGATCGCCGCGTACTCCCCGCCGATGCCGATGCCGGTGAGCACCCGCAGCGCGTCGTAGCTGTACACGTCCCAGGAGAAGGCGGTGAGGACGCTGAAGCTGACGTACCAGCCGAGGGTGACGAGGAAGAGCTTCTTGCGTCCCAGCCGGTCGGTGAGGTAGCCGAAGAAGAGTGCCCCGATGGCGGCGCCGGCCACGTACGCCGAGGCTGCGGAGGCGACCTGGACGGTGGTCAGGCCGAGGGTGTCGGCGCGCTTCAGGACGTCGGCCACGGCGTTGACGACGGTGACCTCGAGCCCGTCGAGGACCCAGGTGATCCCGAGGGCGATCACCACGAGCCAGTGCCAGCGCGACCACGGCAGGCGATCCAGCCGGTTGGGAATGTCGGTGACGATGACGCCGTCTTCGATGGTGGTCGCCACGATGGCAGAGGTTATACCACTGCTCACCTACTAGCGGACAATCTGAAGGGCGTAACCGGGTTGGCGCGATCGCCGGCGCTATCCCCGGTAGGAGCTGTCCACGATCGGGGTGCGGAGCACGCCGATGCCCTCCACCTCGACCTCGACGATGTCGCCGGGGACGAGGAAGCGCGGCGGCTGGCGCACGAAGCCGACCCCGGGGGGTGTGCCGGTGGCGATCAGGTCGCCGGGGCGGAGCGTGATCGTCCGCGAGGCGTAGGCGAGCAGCTCGGCGATCGAGAAGATCATGTCCGCGGTCGAGCCCGACTGCATCACCTCGCCGTTGACCCGGGTCTCGAGGTGGAGGTCGCTGGCGTCGAGCTCGTCGGCGGTGACCACCGTCGACGCCACCGGCCCGCTGCGATCGCTGTTCTTGCCCAGCGCCCACTGCCGGCTCGCCTGCTGGTGCACCCGTGCGCTGAGGTCGTTGAACACGGTGTAGCCGAGCACCCCGGCGGCGACCTCGTCGGGGGTCACGTCGATGAGCGGCGCCCCCACGACGACGGCGAGCTCCACCTCCCAGTCGAGGCCCGGCTCGGTGCGGGGCACCGGCACCGGGGTGCCCCCGGGCACCAGCGTCGCCGCCCAGCGGGCGAACAGGTTCGGATGCTCGGACAGCCGGCCCCCGGTCTCGGCGGCGTGCGACGCGTAGTTGAGGGCGGCACAGATCACCTTGGCGGTGTCGGGGACGGGTGGGACCAGGGTCAGGCTCGCCGCCGCCCGCGGCCGCTCCCGGGTGCTCGCCCGCGCCCGCCGCAGCCAGCCGGGGACGTCGGCGTAGAAGTCGCGGATCGGCGCCACCGGCACCACCCCGGCGGCCACCACCACGCCCATCGTCGGGGTGGTGCCGTCGAGGAAGGCGAGCAGGCGCATCGGTCAGCCCTCGCTCACGGGCCGGCCAGCCCGAGACCGCCGTCGACCACCACCACCTCCCCGGTGACGTAGTCGCTGCGGGCGAGCATGGTGCAGACGGTGGCGACGTCCTCGGGGGTGCCGACGCGGCGCAGGGCGGCGATCTGCTCGACCCGCGCGTGCAGCGGAGCCCAGCCCTCACGCTCGGTCCAGGGCGTGCTGATCAGCCCGGGCGCGACGGCGTTGACCCGCACCGAGGGACCCAGCGCGTTGGCGAGGAGGCGGGTCATGTGCACCAGCGCCGCCTTCGACACCGCGTAGGGGATCGAGCTGCCCACCGGGCGAACCCCGGCCAGCGAGGCGACGTTGACGATCGAGCCGCCCTCGCCCTCGCCGAGCGCCCTCACCGCCGCCCGGGTGGTGTACCAGGCGCCCAGGACGTTGACCCGGAGGAGACGATCCCACACCTCGTCGGTGACCGCGTCGAGGTCGGCGTGGGGGATGCGCTCGGTGACGCCCGCGTTGTTGACGAGGTGGTCGAGGCGGCCCCAGCGCTCCATCGCCGCCGCCACCAGGGCGTGAGCGGTGGGCTCGTCGCCGACGCTGCCCTGGACGTAGACGGCGTCGGGGAGCGAGGCGGCGAGCGCCTCCCCCGCCTCGCGGGAGCGGGAGGAGTTGACCACCAGACGTGCCCCCTCGGCGGCGAACCCGCGGGCGGCGGCGAGACCGATCCCGCTGGTGGCGCCGGTGACCACGACGACTCGTCCGTCGAGGCCGCTCATCCGCCCACCACCGGTCGCTCCATCGCGGCCCGGATCGTATCGGGCCGGGCACCCGGGCCGCCCCGAGGGCCCGAGGGGCGCCGGGACTCCCCGACGCCCTCCGGGCCGTGGTCAGGCCCTGCGGCCTAGTTGCTGCACTCCTGCAGCCAGCGCTCGTGGTCGTGGTCCCTCAGCCAGCCGCAGTCGCCCGAGCGGCTGTTGCTGCTGTCGCTGCTGTGGCTGTCGTTGTGATTGTTGTTATCGCAGCAGTGGTCGCGACGGAAGCTCCGGTCGCGCTGGCCGTCGCCGCGATTGTCGCGGTGATCCTGCCACCGCCACTGCGACCCGTTGTCCCTGCTGCTGCTGCTGCTGCCGCGGCCGCTCCCGGCGGTCGACGCGTACACCGTCGAGCCCGCCGATGCGAGCCCGAACACCACCGCCGCGAGCGCCGCGGCACACCGATACCGAGCAGTCGTCATTCCCCGCCTCCTCACAAACACGCTTCGCTCAGGCGAAGCGGTTTGTGACTATACGCCGACCAAAGTGGCAGAGTCCAATGCCGACATGCCGATCGGCCATCTGGGCATCAACGTCCCCGACCTGGCGGCCGCGAGGGCGTACTACGAGCCGCTGATGCCGCTCCTCGGCTACGAGCCGTTCCGCGAGGCCGAGGACGAGTTCTCGTACCGCCCCGCCGGCGGCAGGCCGGGCGCCTATGTCTT
The DNA here is from genome assembly GCA_036495095.1 of Candidatus Dormiibacterota bacterium. Taxonomy (NCBI): domain Bacteria; kingdom Bacillati; phylum Candidatus Dormiibacterota; species Candidatus Dormiibacterota bacterium. The sequence continues at coordinate 18,662 of DASXNK010000045.1, forward strand.
CTTCTACCCGGCGCTGGAGGAGGGCTCCTGCTCCCGGCACCGTCCCGGGCTCCAGCACCTCGCCTTCATCGTGGGGACACGCGCCGCGGTGCACCACGTCCACGACTGGGCGCGGGCGCAGGCCTGCGAGATCCTGCACCCGCCCCGGGAGTTTCCCCAGTACCACCCGGGGTACTACGCGACCTTCTGGCTCGACCCCCAGGGCATCATGCTCGAGGCGGTGTGCCACCGCGAGGAGCCAACCGAGGGCGGCCTCGGGTCAGGAGTGCCCTGACCCCGTCCCCGGCCAGCGCAGGTTGTCCATCGCGCGGTTGACCCGGTCCATCGAGGCCTGCAGGCGCTCCTGGAAGCTCGGGTCTCGCCGCCGGGTGTCGATGTACTCCGCGACCGCCAGGCGCACGACCTCGACGACGGGCAGGCCCTCGACCTCGGCCACGGTCTCGAGCGCCTGGGCCTGGGCCTCCGGCAAACGCAGGGTCATCACCTTCTCGGCCACGGCTCTCCTCGCGCGGCGGCTCCACGTCGGCAGCCTCACCCATGTCACCATGACGACTTGCCACCATGATAGCAGGGTGGTACTCTTCACACCGGTCGGACAAGGATCGGGGAGGCGGATGTCGTGGAGCGCTGTCCTCTCGCTCGGTATGGCCTGGGAAGCGACCTGCTGGCTGCCTGCCCGGGCTTCGACCCCGTCCACGTGACCATGGGCCATGGTCCGGGGGCGGGACTCGGTGGGACGACCTGCGGGCACATGGGCTCGGGCGGCACCGGCCGGGGCTTCACCGCCACCTGCCTCCACCCGGAGGCGGCGCAGGTGATGGAGGCGGCCCGGCGAATCGCCACGACCATCCCCCCGCGAGCGGGGGGGAACCGGGAGTCGCGATCGTCGTCACCCCCGCGGCACTGAGCCCGCTGACCCTGATCCACGGTTGAGGTCGCGGAGGCGGCCGATCCCCGGGGCGAACCGGCCGACGCGCGCCGCGTAGCGGCGGAAGGCCTCCGGGTGGGCCGCGAGCAGCGCCGGCTCCTCCACGGCGCGGGTCTGCAGCTCGAGTGCACCCAGGCAGGTGGCGAGCGCGGCGGGGGTCATCGCGGTCGCCAGGACGAGGGACTGCCCGACGCAGCTGCCGAGGAGGCTGACGTACACCGGGTTGCGCACCACGCGAAAGGCGCCGGAGGTGACGAGCTGCTCACCCTCGGTGCCCGCCACCCCGGTGCGCCACGCCCGTCCCATCGACCGCTGCGCGCCGACCGCGACGACCAGGTTGGCGCCCGACACCACCATCCCCGCGGCGGCCGCGCAGGTGCGCAGCCGCCGGGGCAGGGGCAGGGGGCGGAGGCGGCCGGCGAGGACGAGGCAGGGACCGGCGATGTCGAGCGCGCAGGCGACGGCGAACAGCAGGTTGGCGGCGCGCTCCGCGGGAGGTCCGGACGTCGGACGCAGCCATCCCCCCGCGGCCCTCCGCCCGCGGAGAAGGAGCGGATGGCCGACGAACACGACGCCGTCGTACACGAGACAGAGCGCCAGGGCGAGCACCGCGCGCGGCATGCCGGCATTGTCCCGCGGCCTCGCCCCGGCGCGTCAGCGGAGCGTCGTCTGCGCCGCGATCGCCATTCCGAGGAGCGTCAGCTGCGCTCCGACGACGGTGCCGCCCGCGGCGGAGTCTCCGGGAGGCGTCGCCTGCGACCCTGGGACGGTGCCGCCGACGGAGGTGTCTCCGGGGCGCGTCGCCGGAGCGTCGGAGACGGCTCCGCGGCCGGCGGTGTTTCCGGGGCGCGTCGCCTGGAGCCCGCGCGCCCTCGAGGCGGCGTCGCCGAGGAACCTCGCCTGCGGCCCGCCGGCACCTCCGGCGCCGGCGATCCCTCCGGGGACCTTCAGCCGGGGCCGAGGGCCGGCTCCGCCACCATCGAGCGGCTCGATCGCCGGCCGAAGGCTCCCGGGGGCGGAGTTGCCGATCGACCGGGGGACGTCGGTGGTCGCCAGCCCAAGGGCGGCGACGAGGGTCAGACTGCTGGCCGCGAGCCCCACGATCCTGAGGCGCCTGTGCGTCAACGACATGCTCATCCCCTATCCGGTATCCGGTCGATCCAACGACCTGCAGCATCGGTCGGTCCGAGCCTCCGGCGACCTGTCCGGTGGGCCAGTCTTCACCTGTCCGTCCGCTGATCGCGGTCCTCGTCAGACTGGAGAGGCGGCGTTGCGCGAACGTCTCGCCTGAGGATTCCGCGAACATCGCCGCGCACATCTGGTGGGTACGACAATTCTCACGCGCGGCTTCCCGGCCTAGCATTGAGTCGTCACCATCCGCCACCTGAATCATCTGTGCGGGTTGCTGGCGCGGTCCGCGCGAGGGGTCGGCTCAATGCGGAGACAGTTGTCAACGGTCGCGTCGGTCGCGGCCCTCACGGGGATGCTCCTCGCCGGATGCGCGAGCAACAGCACGGCGGCGGGCGGGTCCACGGTGAAGGTGGCGGTCGTGTACTCGAGGACGGGCCTGCTCGCCGCCTACGGCAGGAACTACGTGGACGGCTTCACGGCCGGGCTGAACTACGCGACGCGCGGCACCGGTATGGCCGGGGGCCACAAGATCGAGGTGACCTACGCCGACGACGCAGGCGACCCGGCCAAGGCAACGGCCGCGGCCAAGCAGTACATCGGCGACGGTGACCGCATCCTTGCCGGTACGGTCGATTCCGGCATCGCCGCGCAGCTCGCGCCGCTGGCCGCGCAGAACAGGATCCTCTACATCAGCGGTCCCGCTGCCGCCGACAGGATCACCGGCATCAACCGGTACGTGTTCCGTTCCGGGCGCCAGACCTCCCAGGACGTCGCCACCGCGGGCACGTTCATCGGCGACCCCGCCGGCAAGAGGGTGCTGGTCTTCGCGCAGGACTCCACGTTCGGCCAGGGCAACGCCGCCGCGGTGAAGGCGATCCTCGGTGCCAGGGGCGCGCAGGTGTCTCAGCTGCTGGTGCCCCTGACGGCCACCGACTTCACTCCCTTCGCAAGCCAGGCCGCGCAGGCGAAGGCCGATCTCGTCTTCGTCGCGTGGGCCGGCGCGACCACCCTTCCGATGTGGAGGGCACTCGATCAGCAGCAGGTGCTCTCGTCGACGACGGTCGCCACCGGCCTGGGCAACGCGGCGTCGTTCGACGCGTACGGCCCGGCAGCCGGCAAGATCAGCTTCCTGAGCCACTACTTCCCGCGGGCGGCGAGCAACTCCGTCAACGCCGCCCTGATCAGCGCGATCGAGAAGGCCGGGTCGTCGGCCGATCTCTTCTCGCCTGACGGCTTCGTGGCGGCGCAGATGATCGTGCACGCGGTCGAGCAGGCTGGCGGTGACAGCGTCGACGGCATGGTCAGGGCGCTGGAGGGGTGGACGTTCGACGCCCCGAAGGGACCGCAGACCATCCGCGCCAGCGACCATGCGATGCTGCAGCCGATGTTCCAGGCCAGGCTCGTCCAGCGGGGCACGACCTGGGAACCCGAGCTGGTCAGGGTGATCCCGCCCGCCGCCACCGCCCCCGCCGGCGCGTGAGCCTGCTCGGGCACGCCGTCGAGGGGCGGGTGCCCGGCGCGGCCGGCGTCGCGCCGGACCGCCACGGCGCACCCGCCATCGCCGCCTCGGCGCTGAGCCTGGTCATCGGAGGCGTGCGGATCGTCGACGGCATCGACCTGTCGGTGGCGTCGGGGGAGATGCTCGGCGTCATCGGACCCAACGGGGCCGGCAAGACGACGCTGTTCAACCTGCTGTCCGGCGTGCACCGCCCGACCTCCGGACGGGTGTGGCTCGCCGGGCGGGACGTGACCGGGCTGTCGGTCACGCAGCGGGCCCGTGCGGGACTGGGTCGGACGTTCCAGACGTCGAGCGTGTTCCCGGCGTTGAGCGTCCTCGAAAACGTCCGACTCGCGGCCCAGGCGAACCGCCGCGGCGGGCTCAGCGTGCTCCGCCGGCCACGCCCCGACGACGAGGCGACGGAGTTCGCTCACGCCCGGCTGGCCGACGTCGGACTGCTGCGGAGCGCACGCGCCTGCGCCGGACAGCTCGCCCACGGCGACAAGCGCAAGCTCGAGATCGCCCTGCTGCTCGCCACCCGGCCCGCCGTTGTCCTGCTCGACGAGCCGATGGCGGGTGTCGCGACGGCCGATGTGCCCGAGCTGGTCGAGCTGATCGGGCGGATGCATCACGAGCAGCGCTGCACCGTGCTGATGGTCGAGCACCACCTCGACGTCCTGCTCGGGCTGGTGGACCGCGTGGCGGTGCTGCACCACGGCCGGCTGCTCGCCTGCGACCGGCCCGACGCGGTGATGGCCGACCCGATGGTGCAGGGCGCGTATCTCGGGGAGCCGATATGAACATCCTTGCCGTCCGCGGGTTGGACGCCTTCGTCGGCGGGCAGCAGATCCTGCACGGCGTGACCTTCGATGTCGCCGCAACCGGCGTCACCGCGCTGCTCGGACGCAACGGCGTCGGCAAGACGACCACCTTGAAGGCCGTCCTCGGGCTGGTCAGGCGGCGCGGCGAGGTGATGCTCGGCGGAACCAGGATCGACGGGGACCACACCCATCGAATCGTCGCCGGTGGCGTGGGCTACGTGCCCGAGGACCGTGAGGTGTTCGCCCGGCTCACCGTCGCCGAGAACCTGCAGCTCGCCTCCCGAACCGACCGCTCCCGCTACGACCTCGTCGACCGGCTGTTCCCCGAGCTGCGCAGCCGCGCTCGGCAGCTGGCCGGGACCCTGTCGGGCGGTCAGCAGCAGATGCTCGCCCTCGCCCGGGCACTGCTCAACGACAATCGGCTCCTGCTCGTCGACGAGCCCACCAAGGGGCTGGCGCCGCGGGTCGTCGGCGAGGTCGCCGACGCACTCGCCGTCGCCGCCCAACGCGTCCCGGTGCTGCTGGTCGAGCAGGACCTGCGGGTGGTCTCCCGCCTGGCCCACGACGTCGTGGTGATGGCCGAGGGGCGGGTCGTCCACACCGGCAGCGCGGCCGAGCTGCTCGCGGACACGAGCCTGGTGCAGCAGCTGCTCGGCGTGCACCGCGAGGTGCCGGCGGGCGAGCCGGTGTCGGACTCGGCGCCGGCGCGCCCTGGACCTGGCGCGACGAGCGCCGGCATCAGGGGCAGGTGAACCGATGAGCACGGTCGTCCTGCTCGCGATCACCGGGGTGGGCCTGGGAGCGCTGTACTTCCTTGTCGCCTCGGGCCTCTCCCTCATCTACGGGCTGATGCGGGTGCTGAACTTCGCCCACGGCGCGTTCCTCACGGTGGGCGCCTATGTCGGCTACCAGGTGGGCACTCACGTCGGCACCGGGTCGTCGTGGCCAGTGTTCGCGCTGATGCTGGTGGTGGGGACTGCGACCGGAGCCGTGCTTGCACTGTTCACCGAACTGCTGCTCGTGCGCCGCCTGTACGAGCGCGAGATCGAGCAGGTGCTGGTGACCGTCGGCGTCGGGCTCTGCGCCGTGGCGCTGGTCAACGGCATCTGGGGCGCCGACCCCCGCTCCTTTCCGGCTCCGGGCTGGATGTCCGGGACGACCGCGCTCCTCGGCGCGGAGATCCCCAACGACCGGTTGGTGTGCATCGCCACCGCGGTCTGTGTCCTCGGTGGACTCCTGGCATTGCTGCGATGGACGCGACACGGCCTGATCATCCGCGCAGGCGTGGAGAACCGGGCCATGGTCACGGCGCTCGGCATCGACGTGCGACGCTCCTTCACCGGGGTGTTCGTCATCGGTGGAGCGGTGGCCGGTCTCGGCGGCGTGCTCGCCGCGCTCTACAACGGCAGCGTCGCCCCAGGGATGGGTGACGCGCTGCTGATCTTCGCCTTCATCGTGGTCGTCATCGGCGGCCTGGGGTCGATCACCGGCTCGGCGGTGGCGGCACTGGTCGTGGCCCTGCTCCAACAGTTCGCCAACTACTACGCCGTCAGCGGGCTCGGCGACTTCACGGTCGTGCTCGCACTGGCGGCGGTCCTGCTGGTGCGCCCACGCGGCCTGTTCGGGCAGTCGACATGACCGCCCGGCGGTGGCGACCCGCCCTCCCGCTCGCGGGCATCGTGCTGCTCGCACTGCTGCCGGTCGTGGAGGTCTCGGTGCCCGGGGTGCTTCCCGGTCCGACCTCGACCGCGGGGACTCTGCAGCTGCTGGCCGTGTGCCTGCTGGTCGGCGCCCTGGCACTCACCTACCAGCTGCTCTTCGGATTGACCGGCCTCCTGTCCTTCGGCCACGCGCTCTACTTCGCCGTCGGCTGCTATCTGTTCGCCATTGCGCTGAACACGTGGCACCTCGCGCTCGGCCCGGCGGCGCTGCTCACACTCGCCCTGGGCACCCTCGCCGCTCTGCTCGTGGGAGCGATCAGCCTGCGGGTGCGGGGAATCTCGTTCGCCATGGTGACCCTGGCCTTCGCCCAAGCCGGTTCGCTGCTCGTCTACCACAACTTCGGCGGGTACACCGGCGGCGAGGAGGGCCTCGGTCTCACAGGTGCCACGCTGCCCGAGTCCCTGGTGGGCGTCGTCAACACGAAGAACCTCTACTGGACCGCGCTGGCGATCGCCGTCCTCGTCTACGTCGCGGTCGCCTGGCTGAGCCGGACGCACGCGGGGCGGATGATGGCCGCGGTGCGCGAGAACGACCTCCGCGTGCAGGTGATCGGCGTCCGCCCATACGTGGTCCGGCTGATCGCGTTCGTCACCGCGGGTGCGCTGGCGGCGCTGGTCGGGATGGGCTACGTCCTGGTGCAGGGCGGCGCCAGCCCCCAGGTCACCACGCCGAGTTTCACCCTCTCGCTGCTGGTCATGGTGGTGCTGGGCGGGGCGGGTGCGAGGTGGGGAGCGCTGCTCGGCGGCGTCCTCTACACCCTGCTCGACCAGCGGCTCGCCGTGCTCGCCTCCTCGGCGCAGATCACGTCGCTCCCGGGACCGCTGCGCGTCCCCCTGTCCCAGCCACTGTTCCTGCTCGGCAGCCTGTTCGTGCTCGTCGTCCTGTTCCTCCCCGGCGGTCTGGCCGGTGCCATCGGCAGGCTGCGTCGCGGGGCCGAGCCTCTGCCCGCGCTGCCGGGTGGGCACGGCACACAGGGGGCAGCAGACCGGGCGAACATCGCCAGCGCGTAGCGCCGAGGGGCGGACCGGTGCCGTCAGGCGCACTTGACGCACGAATCCGGCGGAGGCATCGGCTCCTGCCGCATCGGCGCTCCACCGCGAGGGGAAGGCCCCCGAGATGTCGGGGGCCCTCGCTCGCCAGGCGAATACTAGGGGCAGACCTGAAACAGGCCGGGCCCCGCCGGGTTACCGAACAGAAAGCCCTGAAGCGTGGCGAAGTACGCCGCAGGATTGCCGATGGTGCCGATGGTGACGCTGCCGAGGGGACCGAATAGTGGACCGACGAGACCGAGCAGCGCGATGCAGGTCGGGTTCAGGGCTCCGCCCGGGGTGAGGGGCGGGTGGACCGGTTGAGTGGCTGCGACTGGGACGGCCACTGCAGCCATTGCATGGGCCGGCTGTGCAGCGCTCGTCGCGGCGACAGAGGCCACAGCGAGCGTCAGACCGACGATGGCTGTCCGCGACAACCCGCGATTGAGCAGGGACATGGAAAGGTCCTCCGGTGGATTCGGGCTGCCCGGGCCGCAGCCGAACCATGAGAATCGGCGTTCTGAGGCGCCCGTGTCGTGTGAGGAGCTTGGCACTCGGCGGAGACTCGTCCATTGTCCTAAGGCGCCGTGCAACCTGTCCGAGCAGCCTGGGCTACGTTCAAGACTGACCCTCCCGATCGAGTCTCAGCTCGCCCGACTCGCACGGACGTCGTCATCTCCAGCCTCCCAGAGCACCCCCCTCCGCCGCGCGCCGACCACCGCCGGCTGGAAGCGACCGGGCAGCGCCAGGAACTGCTCCCGCTCCGCCAGAACCGCTTCACGCGCTCGCCGGCCTCGTGCTCGTCAAACGCCGGCCGCGAGGTCGAGTCCTATCGACGCCCCAGGTTGTCGCTCCCACAACAGCTTCAGAAGTCGAGGGCATCTTCTTCGGGACCCAGCCGCAGGCCGCGGGCGATGGCCGCCCAGATCGCACAGTGCCAGTGAGCGGAGAGCAGGGCCGTGCCAGAGATCAGCCGACCATTCGGTGCACCGCGGGGTGGCGTGAGCTCACCGCGACACGTCCCGGTGTCGGCTGCTGCCACGCAGCGACCGCAGGACTACGCCGTGCCGTAGGTATCGGATCGGAGCCTCTCGAGGAGGTCCTCCGCGACTGCCTGCGCCTCGACCGACGCCGCGGTGTCAGCGACAACGAGATCGGCCAGCTGTCGCGCTAGCACGAGCAGCTCGGCGACCACCTCAGGATCCTCATCAGCCCAGCCGCCGGAGCCGATGAGGCGGAGGGCGCGACCCACCTTGTCCTTCAACTCGCTCAAGGATCGTATTCTGCGCCGTTGGAGGCGGTACGCGGCCGGGGGCTTGTCGAGTCCCTCAGCCCCGCCGCTTCAGAACGTGCGGTCGGAACCAGCCCCAACCCACGAACCAGACGCCGCCAACGACGAGGCCGCCAACCACGTCCCCGCCAGCAAAAATACATGCTCGCAACCGTTGCGCCGAGAGGCAAGCACCCAACTGCCCGGGGTGGTGGCGGGCCCAGCTGTCCGCCGCCCTGCGAAAGGGCGGGTGTGTCGTCATCAACACCACGACAATCACG
>DASXNK010000046.1 GCA_036495095.1 Candidatus Dormiibacterota bacterium
GCAACACTCATAACGGTTCAGTCTGGAGGCTCCATTCATCCAATTCGTGCACAACAGGGCAGTTCGCCACAGGCCCTTGCTATTCGGGTCGCCGTGGTTATGTAATCGAGCGCCCGCGGAGCCGTCCTCCGGCTCGGCAGGGCCCCGGAACACCCCGACGGTGGTGAGGAGCCGACGGCTACGGATGGCACGGTGGAGGTCCAGGACGGCGCTCTCGCCATCCTCGCGCTCCTTGGAGCTGACCTCGGTGAGCTTGATGCAGTACTTCACCACCTCGCGAACGGCACCCTCTATGCTCCTCTCCTCGTCGGCGTGCACGGCGCGGATGTCGACCACGTAGCTGTCGCCAGTGATCTCCCCCCAGGCCTCGGACACGCAACATTGATTGAGGGCGTGTGGACACCACGGCTTCCCATGCGCGCACGTGGGGCCGCTGTCGTCGAGGCGCCGGCCTCGCAGGCAGGTGCAGGATGGCCGGGCCACCAGCACGTGGAGGTGGGGATGCCACCGCCCCGAGCCCTTCCCACGCTTGATCTCGATTGTCCCGACGCAGCCGAGCACTTGGTCCCACAGCTTCCGCTGGCGCAGCCTGCGGGAGTCCCGCCAGCAGCGGCTCACCGAGCCGTCCAGGACCTCGCTGTCGCGGTAGGTCAGGGTCAGCAGGGCGTAGCGCGTGATCCCCCGGCCGCGGAGTTGCCCGATCATCTCGTGGACCCGGGCCGCCAGCTTCCGGCTCCGCACCTTCGCGCGGTGGTGGCACAGCCGGTTCGTGCACAGGTCGGCCCCACCATGGAACGGACGGGCGTGGGGGTCGCACTCACAGTTCGGCGCCCGGAAGATCAGGTTCTCGCCGCAGTGGGTGATCCGGTGTCCGAGGCGGCGCTCCTCCTTCGTCGCGCCCTTGACCTGGAGGCCGCGCCCCACCTCACGGTTGCCACGCTTTCGTCCCTGCCAGCCCCGATTGCGGCGCTGTCGGCCCGTGATCGCCGGCCAGCCCCGCACCTCCGCACGGGCACGACGCTCCGCCGCATCCTCTCTCGTCTGGTCCCGGTCAGGCTCCGGGACCGACTAGTTCCGTCGGGCTGAGTTGAGGGGGCGTGGCGAGGATCGCGGATCGGGAACGAACCCGGCAGCGGCTGTAGGGGCGACCGGACCAGCGGCTGGCGTCCGGCGCAGGCCGGCTCTTACCGCCGCCCGACGCATCGAGTATCAAATCCTGGTATCAGCCGGGGTGACGCTCGCTGGCTCACGATGACGTTCGCCCAGCTCACAAACTTGCGCCGTGATCTCAGAAGGCCTCCGGCGACCCCGGTACGGCGTAGCTCATAACCCTTGGGTCGCAGGTTCGAATCCTGCCCCGCCCAGCCTGATTTCGATCACCGGTCGGGAGCTGAAGAGCCCCGCGGTCCGAGGCCGCCGGCGGTGCGCCCCGGAGTCTCGGGCCCGGGATCAGTGGACGGTGATCGTCCCGCCCATCCCGGCGTGGTAGGTGCAGACGTAGGCGAAGCTCCCGGGTTTGGGGAAGCGCAGGCGGAAGCTCTCACCACCCTGCATCGACGACGACTGGACGTAGCCGTCGAAGGTCACGTTGTGCGGGGTGGTCCCGGCATTGCGCCACTCGACCACGTTCCCGACCGCGACGGTCGTGGTGGCGGGGCCGAAGGCGAGCTCGTCGCTCTCCCTGATCACCGCGGCCGCGGCCGTCCCTGCCGGAACCGGCTGGGGTCCGTCCGGGGGCGGGGTGGCGAGCACGCCCGTGCCGCCGTTGCCGCACCCCGTCAGCACCAGCAGCGTCCCCGCGGCCACCCCCGTCAGTGTGGCCCGCCGCGTTCGCATCGCCCTCACCTCCCCACCGCCGACCATGGGCTCATTGGCCCATGGCCATCGTAGGTCATCCACCCCAGCACCCACCCCCTCGGCGGCTCTCCAGCCAGGGCACGTGGCGCCGGTGCACGCCTCCGCGCCGGACCGGCACGCGGCGGTACCCTGAGGCGTGTCCTCGACCATCCCCTCCGACCCCACCGGCGGCGCCACGCCGGCGCCGGAGGGCCGGGTGCGCCGGCCCGACAAGCAGCTCTACATGCTGCTCATCGCCCTCGCGGCGCGCACCCGCGCCGACTGCCTCGGCCGGCGGGTCGGCGCCGTGATCTGGCTCGAGGGACGGGTGCTCTCCACCGGCTACAACGGCACCCCCTTCGGCATGCCCAACTGCTCCGAGGGCGGCTGCCACCGCTGCGCCAACCGCGACGCCGGGCCGTTCCTGCGCGGCGGCGCCTACGACGTCTGCCTGTGCGTCCACGCCGAGCAGAACGCGCTGCTCACCGCCGCGCGCTTCGGCCAGCGCACCCTCGGCGCCTCGGTGACGAGCACCACCCAGCCCTGCTTCGGATGCCTGAAGGAGCTGCTCCAGGCGGGCATCACCGAGGTCCGCTACCTCCATCCGTGGGACCCTGTCGAGGCCTACGGCGACCCCGCCCTCGCCACCCAGTACGCCGCGCTGCGCAGCCGCTTCGCCGTCTTCGAGCGGGTCGGCGACCCCTCGATGGACACCCCCGCGCTCTTCGCGCCCGTGCTCGACCCCCCGGACGGCGCCGGCTGACGCTCAGGCCTGGTCGACGCGCTGCTCGCGCTGCTCGACGAGCGCGGTCGCGATCTGGCGCACCCGGTCGAGGGTGTCGATGTCGTCCGGCCCCTTGTCGTGACGCCAGCGGGCGATGCGGGGGAATCGCAGCGCGTACCCGGAGCGGTGGCGGGTCGACTGCTGCACCGAGTCGAACGCCACCTCGATGACGATCTCCGGCCGCACCGTGCGGTGGTGACCGTGGTCGGTGACGGTGGAGTCGAGCAGCAGCCGGGTCATCTCCGCGATCTCGACGTCGGTGAGACCCGTGTACGCCTTGCCCACGGTGGCGAGCTCGTCGGACCCCTCGGCGACGCGCACCGCGAAGGTGACATCGCTGAGCACGCCCCGCCGCTTGCCGTTGCCCCACTCGGCGCCGACCACCACACAGTCGAGGGTGTCGAGCGGCCGCTTCAGCTTCAGCCAGGCGAGCCCGCGCCGCCCCGGCGTGTAGGCCGACTCGGGGTTCTTGGCCATCAGCCCCTCGTTGAGCCGCGCCCGCGCGTCGGCGAAGAGGGCGTCGACCTCGGCGGCGCCGGTGGCGCGCTCGAGGTGGGCGACGGCGAACCGGCCGCCGAGGCGCAGCTCCTCGAGCCGCTCGCGGCGCTCCCGCAGCGGGGTGTCGAGCAGCCATTCGCCGCCCTGGTGGAGCAGGTCCCAGGCGGTGTACACGACCGGCACCGCGTCGAGCACCGCCCGGCTCGGCGACTTGCGCCCCAGCCGGGTCTGGAGCTCGGAGAAGGGCAGCACACGGCCGTTGCGGAAGCCGAGCAGCTCGCCGTCGAGGACCATCTCGCCGGGCAGACCCGCGGCCGCCTCGACGATCTCGGGGAACTGCCCGGTGATGTCGCGGAGGTCGCGGCTGTAGAGGACGGTGCGCTCCGGCCCCCGGTGGAGCTGGCAGCGGATGCCGTCGTACTTGTCCTCGACCCACACCTCCTCGCCCATCCGGGCCACCACCTCGTCGGCGTCGGCGACCGGCGAGGCGAGCATGTAGCGCAGCGGCGCCCCCAGCCGCGGCGCGGCTTCGGCGAGGCGGTCCTCGGCGGCGAGCACCGCCACCGCGCCGAGGTCACCCATCAGCATGTCGGCCCGGGTCACCGCCGCGGGGGGACGCCCGAAGGCACGGGCCACCGCCTCCTCCACCAGCCCCTCGCGCAGCCCGATGCGCATGTCCCCGCTGATCAGCTTGGTGACGTAGCGCGCCTGGTCCGGTGTACAGGCGCGCAGCAGCGCGGTGAGCAGCACGGTCCGGGCGCCGGTGCCGGTGGTCGAGGCGATCCGGTCGAAACCGGCCGCAACCTCGAGCAGGTCGAGCCCTGGGCCGCTGTGGCCGGCGCCCTCGAGCAGGTCACGCACCACGTCCCCGCTGTCGGCGTGACGGCGGTACGACCCTGCCAGCTCGGCGTCGCCGGCGCCGGTGAGCGCGAGGAGCACGCTGCGCATCGCCGCGAAGCCGACCATCAGCACCCGCCCATCCCAGGCGGGGAAGATCCGGCCGGCGAAGAAACGGGTGGCGACGGCGAGGCGGTCGACGTCGAGCGAGGCCAGGTACTCGCCGAGGATGCGCACCTTCTCCAGCTTCGAGGAGGTGGCCGCGATCGCGTCGGCGCACTCGGCGAAGCGGCGCATCAGCCGAGGCCGAGCTCGAGCTGCCGGCTCGCCGCCAGCGCCTCGGCGCGGACGCCGCGGCGGCGCAACTGGTGGGCGAGGTCCTCGGCGAAGCCGAAGAGCGTGTACACCTGCTGGGCGCGGCTGCGCTCGACGTAGCGCAGGAGCTCGTCGAAGTCGGCGTGGTCGCTGAGCGCGAAGGCGGCGTCGCAGCCGTGGCGCAGGCATGCGCCCCGCTCCACCGCCCAGCCGCTGATGTAGGCGGTGCGCCGCGGGCTGATCCGCTCCACCCACGACCGCCCCCGCAGGTGCGGCGGGCAGATCACCACCGCGCCCGGGGGGAGCGTGCCCCCGCAGGGCTGCGCCGAGGGCAGCCGCACTCCCATCGCCCGGTAGATCTCGGTGACGGTGAAGAGCGAGCCGCAGAGCACCACCGGCAGCCCCGCCCCGGCGAGGTGGGAGAGCACCTCCTGGCCCTTGCCCAGCGAGTAGGCGAAGAGCACCGGCGTGACCCCCGCGGCGACGCTGTCGAGGCAGAAGTCGGAGATCGCCCGCACCACCGCGTCGGTGGGCGGGAAGCGGAACTGGGGACGGCCGAAGGTGGCCTCGACGATGAGGACGTCGCACTCGATGTGCTCGAGCGGCTCGGCGGTATGGGCGGCGCGCAGCTTGATGTCACCGCTGTACACGAGGCGCACCCCGCGATGGCTCACCAGCACCTGGCTGGAGCCGAGCACGTGACCGGCGGGGTGCAGCGAGAGCACGGCGTCGCGGTGCTCGACCTCCTCGCCGAAGGCGAGCCCGACGCCCGGCGGCTCGGCGGTGGCGGCCCGCCGGCGGCGGCGCGACCCGGTGCGCAGGGCCATCACCCGGCGGGTCGCCTCGGTGCAGATCGAGCGGCGGTGGCGGGCGATGTGGTCGCCATGGGCGTGGCTCACCACCGCCAGATCACGACCCGCGCGCGCGTCGATCCAGAGGTCGAGCGCGGGCAGGTGGACGCCCCGCCGGTACCTGATCTCGTACGGGACCTGCATGCGGGCTCATGGTAGAGCTCCGCCGGGACGACTCAGTACGGCAGCTCGTGCTCGTCCATGCCGAAGTGATGCCCGACCTCGTGCAGCACCGTGCGCCGGATCTCCTCGCGCAGCGCTCCGAGGCTGCCGCAGACGTTCTCGTGGTTGCGCTGGTAGAGCACGATGCGCTCTGGCCAGTCGTCGCCGGCGAGCGCGGTGCCGCCCTCGTAGATGCCCAGGGTGTCGGGGTCGAAGCCCCTGGCAACCTCGTCGGCGTCGGGCAGCGGCTCGACCACCACCAGGGCGTTGCGCAACCGCGCCTGGAAGGCCGCGGGGATCGTGGCCCAGATCTGCGCGGCGGTGCGGTCGAACTCGCCCGAGGCGATGCGCACCGGCACCACGTATTCCTCGGGGTCGAGCCGGGCGGCGCGGCGGAAGGCGGCGTCGGCGGCGGCCCCGTCCTCCTCCCAGAGCGAGAGGCGGCCGAGCAGGTGCCAGCCGTCGGCGTCCTCGGGGTCGAGGTCGAGGCCGGTGCGCGCCGCGGCACCCGCCTCCGCGAACTCGGCACAGCGGTAGGCGCACTCGGCGAGCTCCATCCAGGCGGAGGGGTTGTCGGGCGCGGCCTGGCAGGCGCGGGAGGCATCCTTGCGGGCGTCGGCGAAGCGCTCGAGCTCGAAGAGGGCGCCGGCGCGGAGCAGCAGCGCCTCGACCACCTCGCCGCCGGCTCCGCCGCGGCGGGCCTCGCGCAGCGCCCCGGTGGCGAGGTCGAGGGCGCGGCGGGGATCGCCGTCCTCGAGCGCCCGGGCGGCGAGCTCGAGCCGCTCGGCGGGGTCGCCGCCGCGGTCGCGCAGCCGCGGCAGGCGCACCGTCAGCCCTCGCCGAGCGGGGCGCGCACCACCACGGCCGGCGCGGGATCGAGGTGGCCGAGCGGGCCGTGCCCGGCGCCGAGACCGGGGGCGCGCAGCAGCGCCGTCCGGACGTAGGCCCGGGCGCTGGCGACGGCGTCGAGCGGCGCCGTCCCGCGGGCGAGGAACGCGGCCACCGCCGCGCTGAGGGTGCAGCCGGTGCCGTGGGTGCCGCGACCGGGCACCCGGGGGTGCTCGAGCTCCAGGCACCGGCCGGTCGCCACCTCGCAGACGACGTCGACGACCCGGGCGCCGGGAAGGTCGCCGCCGGTGACCACGGCGACCCGCGGACCCAGGGCGCAGAGCGCCCACCCCGCCTCGCGGGCCTCCGCCACGGTGCCGACCCGCCGGCCGGTGAGCGCCGCCGCCTCCGCGCGGTTGGGGGTGACCACCGTCGCCAGGGGCAGCAGCAGGGTGCGGAGCGCGTCCACCCCCGGTTCGGAGAGCAGCGCCCGCCCCGAGGTCGAGCGCATCACCGGGTCGACCACCAGGTTGACGGCGCGGTGGAGGCGAAGCCCCGCGGCGACGGCGGCGACCAGGGCGGCGTCGCCGAGCATGCCGGTCTTCCACGCCGCCGGGGCGAGGTCGGCGGCCACCGCGTCGATCTGGGCGGCGACGACGTCCGCGGGGATGAGATGGACGGCACCGACCCCGGTGGTGTTCTGCGCGGTGACCGCCGTCACCACGCTGGCGCCGTAGACCCCGCAGGCGGCGAAGGTCTTGAGGTCGGCCTGCAGACCGGCCCCGGCGGAGGGATCGCTGCCCGCCACGGTGCAGGCGACCGGCAAGCTCATGGCGAGCCGATGCTACTGGCAGACAGCGGCCTGACGCGTTGGTGACGAAGTGTCGACCGCCGGTCGGGGCGGACGCACGCCGGGGTAGAACGTGGACATGCAGGCCCGCCCCCCCGCCGCCGACGCCTCGTCCAACCAGGCGCTGCGCGCCGCGCTGCTCGCCGCCGACACCCCGGCGCGGGTGCCGGCCCAGCCCAGCGTGGAGGCGGCGACGCCGTCCACGGCCCGTGACAGCACCATGCTGCCCACCGCCCCGGAGCTGCTGGAGGCGTCCCCCAACATCCAGCGCCTCTGCGAGAGCTATCACCGCAGCTACCGCCACATGCTCGCCCGCAACCGCCGCCAGCGGCTCGGCCTGGCCGTGCTCGTCGCCGCCGTCGGCGTCGCCGCCGTGGTGCTCGCCCAGAGCCACGCCGCCACCGTCACGGTGGCCTCCAACCTGGTGATCGCGGTCGGCGTCGCCAGCGCGGCCGGCGTCGCCCTGCTGGCGCTGCTCTGGGTGCGCGACGACCGCCGCCTGCGCAACGTCCAGGGCGACCGGCTGCTCCGCGCCCTGCAGTTCAACTGCAGCCTCCACGAGGAGCGGCTGAACGCCTTCCGGCGGCTCTCCCATCCCACCGCGGCCTTCTTCGACTGCTATGCGCTCTGGCGCGAGCAGCACCCCGACTCGGTGGGTGGTCTCGCCGCGATGGTGCGCTCGGTGCGCAGCCTGGGCGGCGCCACCGGGTAACCCCGTCCGCTCACCCCGGCTACCATCTCGGGCGATGGACGCGGCGGCGCGCTTCGGCGAGGTGAACCTCATCTCCGATCCGCTCCACGGCTACATCGAGATCACGAAATCGGGCCACGGCGCGCCCGGCGAGCAGCAGCTGCTCGACAGCGGCTGGCTGCAGCGGCTGCGCCGCATCCACCAGCTCCAGTCGGCGTGGTGGGTCTTCCCCACCGCCGAGCACTCCCGCTTCTCCCACCTGCTCGGCTCGATGCACCTCGCCAGCCTCTTCGCCCGCCGGGTCGACGCCTCGCTGCGGGCCGCCTTCCCCGACGCGCCGTCGCCCGCCCTGGTCGAGGAGACGCTGCGGCTCGCCGGGCTGCTCCACGACGTCGGCCACGGCCCCTTCGGCCACTTCTTCGACCGCGAGGTGCTCGCCCACCACGGCATCGACCACGAGGACGTCGGCCGCCACCTGGTCACCGAGCAGCTCGGCGACCTGATCGACTCGCTCCGCGCCGGCCCCGGCGGCGGCTTCGCCTCCGGCGAGAGCGTCGACCCCCGCTGGGTGGCGTGGGTGATGGCGCCGGCGGAGATGGACGGCTATCAGCCCCCGGCATGGCTGCGCGCCTGCAAGCCGCTGCTCTGCGGGCCCGCGACCGTCGACAACCTCGACTACGTGCCCCGCGACGCCTACATGTGCGGGGTGAGCGCCGGCGCCGTCGACGTCCGCCGGCTGGTGCACTACACGTTCGTCAGCGGCGACACCGTGGTGCTCCACGGCCACGCCGCGGCGGCGCTGCAGATGTTCCTGCAGGCACGGCTCTACCTCTACACCAACATCTACTTCCACCGCACCGTGCGCCGCATCGACCTGTCGATGCGGGAGATCTTCGCCGAGACCGTCGAGCACCTTCTCCCCGGGAGCCCGCTCGACCACCTCGACGACTACCGCGCCCTCACCGACTGGTCGCTGCTGGAGGCGGTGGAGCGCTGGCGGCGCGCCCCGGCCGGAGGCTCCGAGCACCGCCTCGCCCAGGCCTGGGCGCGGATCACCGAGCGCCGCCTCCCCTGGCACCTCGCCTTCGAGATCAGCGCCCGCACCGGCACCGACCTCGGCGACCTTCGCGAGCGGATCGTCGACGCGCTGCCGGCGGCGCTGCGCGGGGTGCGCTTCGAGCTTGACGTCGCCAGCATCAGCGTCGCTCCCCACAACCCGATGGCCGAGGACGGCATGGTCGCCATCTGGGACCCGCTGCGCGGCGAGGTGCTGCACAGCCGCACCGCCGAGCTGGTGGCGCGACTGCCCCAGCACAGCCTCCAGATCCGGGTGTTCACCGACGACGAGCGCGCGGTGTCGGCACTGAACGCGGCGTCGGACGCGGTGCTCGGCTGAGCCGGGTGGCCCGCGGTGGCTCAGGAGCCGGCTCCCGGCGCTCCTGCGTCGAGCAGCTTCCTCGCATCGGCCAGGCTCATGTCCGCGGCGGGGACGATCAGGTCGGACGCCCGCACCTC
This sequence comes from Candidatus Dormiibacterota bacterium, assembly GCA_036495095.1. Lineage (NCBI taxonomy): Bacteria > Bacillati > Candidatus Dormiibacterota > Candidatus Dormiibacterota bacterium. Next base: position 9,168 of record DASXNK010000046.1, read on the forward strand.
GTCCCGGGGCAGCCGCTCACCCATGTCGTTCACGAAGGTCACGAGCCGGCGGGTCAGCCGCGAGAAGTCCTCGGCGCTGTCCTGCTCGATGGCGCGGGCGAGATCCTCGTCCAGCCCCTCCAGCGCGGAGCGGGCGTTGGCGGGGAGACGGTACTGGTCATCGCCGGCGATGCGCACGACGATGCCCGCCGCCTCCAGGCGGGGCCGCTCCGCCGGCGCCTCCAGGGCGAGCTGGCGCTTCATCTCCAGCAGCTGCCGGTCGACGGTGGCCTCGGCGGCGCTGATGCGCAGCCGGGCCTCGAGGTCGTCGCCGGGGCCGAGGGTGTCGAGCGCCCCGGTCTCGGCGAGCTGGCCGACGGCGGCCGCCCGCGCCCTCATGTCCGCCACCTTCCCCTGGGCACGATCGATCATCAGCGAGACGTCGGCCATCTGCTCGGAGAGGCCGGTCACCCCCTCCATCGCCCTGGTGCTCGCCTTCGCCGCCGAGTACTGCGCCTTCATGGTCTCGCGCTGGCCGCGGAATGCCTCGACCTTGCCACGGAGCCTCTCCCCCACCACCTCGAGCTGCTGCTCCTGCTGGCGCAGCTGCTCGATCTGCGGGTCGAGGCCATCGATCTGGACTCCCACCAGCTGGGCTCGGGAGAGGGCGGTGCGGGCGAGGTCGTCCTGCCCCTGCTCGACGGCGACGCGGGCGTGCCCCTGGAGGGTCTCGAACTGCTGCTGCAGGGTGTCGCGCTGGGCCTCGAGCCGCTTCTGCGAGGTGAGGACGTCGGCGATGCTGCGGCGCACCGTCTGCAGGTTCTCGAGCATCTTCTCGTAGGAGAGGTCGAGGGCCTCGGCGGGGTTCTCGGCCCTGTCGAGCACCCGGTTGGCCTTCTGCTGGAACACCATCTTGAGGCGGCGGACGACGCTCATGGACTCAAAGTACATCGCCAAGTACATCGCCGCGGCGCGCGATTGCCGTCAGCACCCGGTCCACCGCCTCCGCCGCGGATCCGGCGGTCACCACCCCGGGGTCGGGCCCGGCAGCGCCGGGGGCGCGCAGCTCCCAGGTGTGGAGGCCCACCACCGGCCGGCCGATCCGCAGCGCCAGGGCGATCTCGCTCAGGGTGCCATGGGCACCGCCGATCGCCACCACCGCTGCACAGGCGCGGACCAGCACGCCGTTGCGCAGCTCGCCGAGGCCGGTGGGGAGGGCGAGCCCGACCTCGGGAGCCGCCTCCTCGGGATCGTCGCCGGGCAGCAGCCCGACGCACAGCCCGCCCGCCGCCCGGGCCCCGCGGGCGGCGGCCGCCATCACCCCGCCGAGACCGCCGCAGAGCACCACCGCGCCCGCCTCCGCGAGGCCGCGGCCGACCGCCTCGGCGAGCCACTCCTCCTCCGCGGTGGCCCGACCCGGGCCGCAGACGGCGACCAGCGGGGCCCGGGCCATCAGCCGCCGGCGGCGAGGTCGGCGGGCGCGGCGGGAGGGGCGGCGACCGCGCTCGCCCGCAGCGGCCGGTAGGTGAGGTGGGCGAGCAGGGCGACGGCGGTGCAGATCAGCGCGGTGCCGGCGAAGAGCGCGCCCGCGGCCCGGTCGGCGCCGTGGTGGCCGCCGCGGATCGCCGCGGTGTAGGCGGCACCGGTGACCCCCAGCCCGAGGATCACGCCGGCGTTCCGCGCGGTGCTGAGGAAGCCGGCGGCGCCGCCGAGGGCGCTGCGCGGGGCGGTCGCCAGGGCGGCGGCGGTGTTCGCGGACGAGAACAGTCCGTTGCCGCAGCCGAGCACCAGCAGGCCGACGGGGAGGAGCGCCGGCAGGTACGCGGCGGCGGCGAGGGCGGAGAGCAGGAAGCCGGCGGCGGCGATCAGCATCCCCGCCGCGGTGGTGGTGGCGGTGCGGCCGGAGTCGCCGAGGCGCCCGCCCCGGCGGGAGGTGAGCGCGATCCCCACGCCGATGGGGATGAAGGCGACCCCGGCCACCGCGGCGCTCGCCCCGTGGGCGTTCTCCAGCCAGAACGGCAGCAGGGCGAAGCAGGACATCAGCGAGCCGGTGCTGAGCAGGGTGGCGAGGGTGGCGGCGCCGAAGCGGCCGCCGAGCCAGCGGCGGTCGATGATCGGCGCGCTGCCGCGCACCTCGGCGAGGACGAGCACCAGCCCGCCGGCCGCGGCCACCAGCAGCCACCGGGCGGCCGGCCAGTCGCCGAGCGCCGGGCCGGGGATCGAGGCGACCCCGGCGCCGAGGCCGAGGAGCAGGGCCGCGAGGCCGACGGCCCCGGGCAGGTCGAGGCGGGCGGCGCGGCCGCCGGGAGCGCTGCGGGGCACCGCCCGCAGGGTGATCACCAGCCCCAGCACGGCCAGCGGCAGGCCCGCCCAGAACACCGCCTGCCACCCCCAGATCGCCACCAGCGCACCGCCCACCGGCGGCCCCAGCAGCCCGGCGATGGCCTGGGCGATCACCAGCACCGCCACCGCCCGGCCGGCGCCGCGGGGACGGGCGTGCTCGGCGGTGAGCGCCAGGCTGCCGGCGGTGAGCAGGCCGCCGCCCACCGCCTGCACCGCGCGGCCGGCGAGGAGGATCCCGAAGTACGGCGCCAGGGCGGCGATCACCGAGCCCACCGCGAAGACCGCGAAGCCGGCCAGGTACGCCTCGCGGCGGCCGAGGCGGTCGCCGAGCCGGCCGAGCACCGGCACGGTCGCGGTGACCGTGACCAGGTAGACGCTCAGCGTCTGCTGCGCCGCCGCGGGGGAGATGCCGAAGTGGCGCGCCATCGGCTCGGCGGCCACGGCGACGATGGTGGCGTCGACCATCCCGATGAACGCGCCCACCACCAGGGCGATGCGCAGCGCCCGCCGCCGCGGGGCGTCGCTCCCGGCGGGCCGCTCCGGACCGGCCGGCGACGCCTCCCGCAGCCCGCGGCCCGGCGCCACCGCGCTGCGTCCCACCTAGGTCTTGATCGGCAGCCGCGGCCCGCTCGGCATCACCGGTCCCGCCGAGGCGCGGAAGTTCTCCTTGCTCACCTCGGCGGCGATGTGGGAGGCCACGTTGCGGAAGACCGCGCTCATCGGGCTGTCGGGGGCGGCGACCATGATCGGCTGTCCCTCGCCGCCACCGATGCGGATGCGCGGATCGAGCGGGATCTCCCCGAGGAAGGTCAGGCGGTAGCGGCCGGCGAGGTCGCGGCCTCCGCCCTTGCCGAAGATCTCGGTGGTCTCGCCGCAGTGGGCGCAGACGTAGCCGCTCATGTTCTCGATCACCCCGAGCACCGGCACCTTGAGCTGCCGGAACATCTGGATGCCCCGGCTGACGTCGGCGATCGAGACGTCCTGCGGGGTGGTGACGATGACCGCGCCGGTGAGCGGGATGCTCTGGGCCAGCGACAGCTGGGCGTCGCCGGTGCCCGGGGGGAGGTCGACCACCAGGTAGTCGAGCTCGCCCCAGTCGACGTCGTAGAGGAACTGGCGGATCGCGCCCGACAGCATCGGGCCGCGCCACACCACCGCCTGGTCGGGCTTGAGCATGAGGCCGATCGACATCGCCTTCAGGCCGTAGCCGGTGAGCGGGAGGATGCGATCGCCCATCGCCTCCGGCTGGCCGGTGAGCCCGAGCATGATCGGCACGTTGGGCCCGTAGACGTCGGCGTCGAGCAGGCCCACCCGCGCCCCCGCCTGGAGCAGCGCGAGAGCGACGTTGACGCTCACCGTGGTCTTGCCCACACCGCCCTTGCCGGCGCTCACCGCGATCACGTTGCGCACCCCGACGATCTCCTTGCGGCCGGGGATTCCGCGGGTGGCGGTGACATTGGCGTCCCAGGTGATCTCGATCCGCTCGACACCCGGCACCGAGCCCACCACCGCGGCCTCGATGTCCCGCTGGATGCGGTCCTTGAGCGGGCAGGCGGGGGTGGTCAGCACGACCCGCATGAAGGCGGTGCCGCCGTCCACCCGGATGTCCTGGACCATCCGGAGGGTCATCAGGTCCTTGTGGAGCTCGGGCTCCATCACCGTGCTCAGCGCACGCTCCACCGCCTGCACGACGCCTGTCTCCGCCATGGGATCGAGTATAGCCGCGGGCCCCTCGAGGCCTCGCCCGGCCACACCCGGATACCCTGGCCGGGTGACTGCTCACGTCTCCGAGGCGGGTGCGCCCGCCGCGGTGCTGGTGGTCGAGGACGACCGCGCCCTGCGCCAGGCGATCGTGACCAACGCCGAGCGGGCGGGCTACACGGTGACCGCCGTCGCCGACGGGCTGGCCGCCGGGGAGGCGATCCGCTCCGGGGAGTACGACGTGGTCCTGCTCGACATCGGGCTGCCCTTCGTCGACGGCTGGCGGATCCTGGGGTCGCTCCAGGGCCGCCGGGCGCCGTCGGTGATCGTCATCAGCGCCCGCGGCGAGGAGGCCGACAAGGTTCGCGCCCTGGACATGGGCGCCGACGACTACCTGGCCAAGCCCTTCGGCGCCGACGAGCTGCTCGCCCGGCTGCGGGCGGTGCTGCGGCGGGTGCGTCCCCCGGCCGGCCCCTCGATGGTGGTGACCGCCGGCGAGGTCGCGGTCGACCTGGGGACGCGCTCGGTGACCCGGGCGGGCCGCGAGGTCACCCTCTCCCCCACCGAGTACCTGCTCATCGCCGAGCTCGCCCGGCACGCCGGCCAGGTGGTCGACCACCGCTCGCTGCTGCAGCGGGTGTGGGGCCCGGCCTACGCGAGCGAGCGCAACTACCTGTGGACGTTCATCCGGCGGCTCCGGACCAAGCTCGAGATCGACCCCGCAGCGCCGGAGGTGATCGTCACCGCCGGCCGCCACGGGTACCGGTTCGGCCCGCCGGCGCACTGACCGGCGGACCCGACGGGGTGCGGCCGGGCGCCTGCGCGCCCGGCCGCTCCCGTTGCTGCGGTTACTCCTCGTCCGGCTCGGCCGCCGGACGCGCCTTGGCATTGCTGCGGTTCTGCGCCTTGCCGGCGATCGCCTCCGCGGTCGGGGCGACGGGCACGACCGGCGCCGCCTGCGAGGCGAGACGGGCCTCGAGCGCCGCGTGGCGCCCCAGGGCAAGGGCGGCCTGCTCTCCGCTGAGCAGGGACAGGCTCTCGGGGTCGACCCCGAGGGCCTCGCCGAGGGTGGCGCGCAGCTGCACCGCGATCCGTCCGCCGCTGCCGTCGCCGGCGCCGACGCCCGCGAGCGCGGGAATGCCGTCCAGGATGGGCACGGACACGCCCACCACGTCGATCACCTCCTCGCCGTGGACGACGACGTCACCGGCCTCCATCTCGGCGTCGGACATCCGCAGCTTCACGACCAGGCTGATCAGCTTGAGGATGATGAAGGTGGCGACGGCATTCCAGACGATGATCACGCCCAGCGCGAACGCCTGGACCAGCAGCTGGTGCGGGTTCCCGTGGATCACGCCCGCGAAGCTGACGTCCGGGTTTCCCTTGGTGCCCAGGTACTGGATCATGTTCGGCGAGGCGAAGACGCCGGTGGCGAGACCGCCGAGC
>DASXNK010000047.1 GCA_036495095.1 Candidatus Dormiibacterota bacterium
AAGCGATCGCCGGCGTCCCCGCCGAGCCCCGTCGCCCGGCCCACCGCGCCCTCGGGAAGCGGCCACCAGGACGAGCCGGCCACTGCGAGGCCCCTCACCAGCCGCAGTGGATGTGGAGCCCCTCGAAGCGGACGTCGGTCGCACCGTCGGCCCGGCAGCCGTCCATGAACCGTCGCTCGTCGGCGCCGATGCGGAGGACCTGGCGGCCGTTGATGGTGTCCACGTCGAACGCCACCCCCGCGCCGCTCCGCGACCGGGAGGAGTGGGACCCGCCGGCGATCTCGGAGACGCTGAAGTCGAACTCCGACGCCCGGTGGAGCATGCCGGTGAGCATGGCGGTGCCGAGGGTGACGGTCCCTCCCCGCGCCTTCCCGTAGGAGCTGCGCCGGGCCGGGAGCCCATGGGCGGTGTCGCTGATGTTGTCCCGGGCGCTGGCGCCGTCCGGGGGCTCGTCGCCGCGGGGGTCGAGATGCATGGTGGCGAGGCTGATCCGCTGCTCGGCGAGGATCCGGGCGGCGAGGTCGCGGGCGGTCGTCACCGGCGCGGCGAGGGTGACCGTCACCGGCAGCACCCCCCGCGACGCCGGGGCGAGCCGCTCGAAGGCGGCGCGGGTGAGGTCGATGCACCACCCCGGGGCGTACGGGCCCCGGTCGTTGATGCGGACGGCGACCGACCTCCCGTTGTCGGTGTCGGTGACCTGGACCATGGTGCCGAAGGGCAGCGTCCGGTGCGCGGCGGTCATCGCGTTGACGTCGAAGGGCTCGCCGCTCGCCGTCGTGGTGCCGTGGTCGTAGAAGGACGCGGTGCAGCTCTCCGCGGTCGCTCCCGGGGCCACTGCCGGCGACACGACACCCATGGCGACGAGCGCGGCGACCACCGCGGCGAGGGCACGGCCGCCCCGGGCCACTAGGCGATCCGCACCCCGCGGCGGGCGGTGAGCTCGTCGAGGTTCACCGCGGTGCAGCCCTCGACACCGCTGGCCGCGACCTGCTCGGCGACCGCCGGGTCGGCGGTGGTGAGCAGCACCTGGGTGTCGGCACTGAGCCGGAGCAGGAACTCGACCGCGGTGCGGCGGCGGCGCGGGTCGGAGCTGAGCAGCGGGTCGTCGAGCAGCAGCGGCACCGGCTCGCCCGCCTCGCCGAGCACCTCGGTGAGGGCGAGGCGCAGGAGCAGGCCGACCTGGTCGCGGGTGCCGTGGGAGACGTGCTCCACCGGGATCAGGTCGGGGCGGCCGCGGCTGTGGAGGCGGACCGCGAAGCGCTCGGGGTCGACGTGGACCTCGTCGTAGGCGCCCTCGGTGAGCAGCGCCAGGCGGCCGGCCACCGAGGCGGCGAGCCGGGGTGCGACCTCCCGATGGACCCGCCGCGCCGACTCCTCGATCAGCGCGCTGGCCCGCCGCAGTGCCTCGAGCTGGCGCAGCGCGCGCTCGCGGACCACCATGCAGGCGGCGCGCTCGTCCTCGAGGTCGGCGATCGAGGGGAGGGAGTCGAGGAGGCCGCGGAGCCGCTCGCGCAGGCCGGAGGCCTCGTTGAGCGCGGAGGCGGCGGCGTCGCGGGCACGCTCGGCGGCGATCTCGAGGTGGCGGAGGGCGGTGGCGTCGAGGGGCTTGCCCTGGGCCGCCGCCGCGGGGTCGCCGCCGCGGCGGCCCAGCTCCTGCTCCATCTGCCCGGCCTGGCGGGCGAGGGCGCGCTCGTCGCCCGCGCCGATTGCGGCCAGCCGCCGGCGGACCTCGTCGAGGCGGTCGCGGGCGGCCTCGAACTGGCGCCGGGTCGCCGCCCCCTGGCGGAAGGCGGCGACGGCGCGGGCGCTGTCGGGGTCGGCGGGGAGCCCCGCGGCGGCGAGGTGCCCGGCCAGCTCGGCGGCGAGCTCGGTGCGGGCCGCCGCCTTCCGATCCGCCTCCTCGCGGAGCTCGCGTCCGGCGCTCTCCTCGCCGGCCAGCCGGCCGTCCTCGGCCTCGAGCTCGGCGCGGCGGCGGCCGGCGTCCTCGGCGGCGGCGACCGCGGTGAGCGCCTGCCGGGCCCGGCCGAGCAGGCCGTCGGCGGCGGTGAGCTCGGCCGCCCCGGCCGGCGCCGGGAGCTCGACGGGGATCCGCGCCGCCAGCTGCAGGCAGCGGGCGGTGAGCTCGCGGATCCGTGCGGTGGCGGTCTCCAGCTCCGCACGGCCGGCCTCGACCAGCAGCTCCTGGCGCTGGCGGTCGGCGTGGAGGCGGCGGAGGTCGGGGAGGCGGCCGGTGGCCCGGCACAGGCCCTCCTCGGTGAGGTCGAGCCCGGGGCACCGCTGGGACAGCTGGCGCCGCGCCGCCTGGGCGGGCCCGCCGGCGAAGCGCTCGACCAGGAAGCTCGCGGCGACGACCGCGAGCGCGGCCAGCAGGATCCCCAGCGCCACCCTGCCGTGGCCGGCGGCGAGGGCGCCGAGCGCGGCCAGCGGCCCGACCGCGCCGGTGCCGCGCTGCAGCGGCCGCAGCCGGCGGCGCTGCGGGCCGGTGGAGGCGGTGGCGATCAGCGGCCCCACGGCGTCGAGGTCGCCGGGGGGGATGCAGGCGAGCCCGGTGGCGGCGATCTCGCGGCGGAGCCCCGCCGCCCGCGCCTCCGCGGTGTGCAGCTCCTCGGCGCGGCGGGCCACCGCCCCCTCCGACGCGACCTCGGTGGCCAGCGCCCGCGCCTGCACGAGGTCGTCGCGGTCGAGGCGGGGCACCCGTCCGAGGGCGCGGATCGAGGTGGCGATCTCGAGCCGGCGGCGCTCGGCGGCGTGGAGCCGCTCGCGGGCGTCGTTCCAGCGGCGCTGGGCGTCGGCGGCCACCTCCTCGAGCTGGCGGAGCTCGCCGCCGAGGGCGGTCACCCGCTCCTCGCACTCCACCGGGAAGGTGGCGAAGCCGCGCCAGGTCTCGGTCAGGGTCTCGAGCCGGCCGGCCTCCTCCTGGGCGGTCGCCAGGGCTCGCCGGGTGGCGCCGAGCACGGCCAGCCGGCCCGCCAGCCACTCGCGCTCGCACTCGCTGCGGCGGGCGGCGGCGCTGGCGGCGGTGCGCTCCAGGGCGCCGAGGCGCTCCATCTCCCGGGCGGTGGCCTCGGTGCGGTCGCGGGCCCGGAGCAGCTCGGTCTCGACCCGGCGGAGCCGCGCCGTGGCGGCGCCGAGGGGGCTGCGCGAGCGCGCCTCGGTGCCCACCCGGTCCATCGCCTGCCGCAGCCGGGCCAGCGCCTCGGCCGCGGTGGCCCGGCTGGCGGAGTCGGCGAGCCGCTGGATCGCCTCCTGGAGGCGGTCGGCCCGCTGGGCGGCGGCGTCGGGCGCGTCCGGCCGCAGCCCGTCCTCGCCGAGGCAGGCGGTGGCGCAGAACACCGCCTCGTCGATGCCGAGGTGGACGAGGCCGGGCACCACCAGCCGCCCGCTGCGGAACCGGTCGGTGACATCGCGACCGCCGATCTGCTGCACCTGGGCGACCTGCTCGCGCTCCTCCAGCCGGCGGGCGACCCGGTAGCGCCGGCCGTCGCCGAGCGAGTAGGTCAGAGCCAGCCCGTAGCTGCCCGCGTCCCAGGGCTGCCAGCGCACCCAGTCGCTGCGCTCCACGGCACGCCCGGGCCCCCCCGCCGCGATGCCGTAGAGGGCGACGCGCACCGCCCGGTGGACCGTCGACTTGCCCGCCTCGTTGGCGCCCCAGAGCACCGTCACCCGGGGGGCGAGGTCGAGGCGCAGGTCGCGGAGGCGCCCGAACCCCCCGACCTCGAGCCGCTCCAGCCTCATCGGAGGCCGACCTCGGCTCCGCCCAGCGCCTGGAGCCCGTAGCGGAGGGTGTCGCCGAGCAGGGCGCGCTCGCGGGGGTCGTCCTCGTTGTCGATGGCCTTGAGCACCGACCGGGTGAAGGCGCCCCGCGCGGTGCGGTCGGCGGCGGCGGCGTCGAGGTCGATCGCCGGGCTGGTGAGGTCACGAAGGCGCACCGTGGCGGCGCCGGTGGCGTCGGCGACCGCGGCCTCGACCCGCGGCAGGTCGAGGGCGAGGTCGGGGTTGACCTCGCCGCGGAGGGACAGGCGGAGCATGGTGCGCTCCGGCGCCAGCCCGGCGAGCGCCTCGCGCGCCGCCACCCGGGCCCGCTCCACCGCCTCGCTCGAGGAGCCCGAGCCCTCCAGGTCGCAGTCGTGCTGGACCGCGGTCCAGCGGTTGAGGGTGAGCGGCTGGTAGTCGACCACGCCCCGCTCGGACACCTCGACCACCACCGGCCCGCGGCCCCCCTCCTCGTCGAAGGTGAGCGGCTCCGGGCTGCCCGGGTAGAGCAGCCGGGCGACGGGGTCGACGCGGCGGCGGTGGTAGTGGCCGCAGAGCGCTGCGGCGAACCCGCGCCGGGCGATGCGCTCGGCCTGGAACGGGCCGTGCAGCGACTTCCCGGGGGGCCGGCCGCCCAGCTCGGCGCCGTGGAACAGGGCGAGGTGAACCCCGCCGCCCACCTCGGGGCCCTCCAGCGGGTCGCCGCTCCAGGCGGGGTCGCGGTGGGCCAGCCCCCAGAGGCTCAGGCCGTCGGCGAGCGGCGCCGGCTCGAGGGTGGCGCCGGTGAAGAGGTGGACGTTCTCGGGCCACCGCATCCGCTCGTAGAGGCTGCCGGGGAGCAGCGCGTCGTGGTTGCCGGGGGCGAGGAAGACCCGCATCGGCTGCCACGACGTGAAGGTGTCGACCAGGAAGCGCCCGGTGTCGAGCCCGGCGTGCTCGTGCTCGTAGAGGTCGCCGCCGATGGTGACCGCGTCGCAGCCGGTCTGGCGGGCGGCCTCGCCGGCCCGCCGCAGGGCGTCGCGCAGCCCCTCGCGGCGGCGGCGTGCCACCTCCCCGAAGCAGCCCACACCGGCGAAGGCGCGGTCCAGATGGAGGTCGGAGATGTGCAGGAGACGGAAGGGCATGGGGCCTCGGTGACGGAACGCCACGGGAGAGGGGCCACCGCGAACATCGGTTCGCAGGAGCAGGCTACCACGGCACCCGGGTGATGCGCCACAGGCGCTCCTGACCTTCCGGACGCTCACGTCCGGTCAGTTCACGCAAGCCTTCCGTCCGGGTTGCGTTGTCTTTGTAGCGCTGAACAGTCAGCGGTTCCGGGGTCCGAGGGCTCCGGGGAGCCTCCGTTCACAGCGGAGGCCGGGAGGGGAACGATACCGAGGTGGGGAATGAGTGAGTACCTGACCACCGGGCAGGCGGCCGAGTTGCTCGGCGTCAGCAAGCCGACGGTGGTTCGAGCGATCCAACGGGGGCTGCTGCGGCCCGCCCTCGTGACCCCGGGGCAGCACCGGCGCTTCCGCAAGGAGGACCTGCTGGCCTTCCGGGCCCGCGCGCTGGCGTATCCGGACGGCGACTTCGTCACCGAGCCCGACTCGCATGGCAAGGACGCCATCGAGCTTCGGGGCGCACCGGCGATCGACCGAGCCTCGGAGGCCACCGAGACGAGGTGAAGCTGCTCCGGCGGGACGCGGTGCCACCTGCGGTGCCCGGGTCGCGCCGTCCGCTCGGCGAGCTGCTCGTCGAGCGGGGGGCCGCGTCCGCCTCCACGGTCCAGGCTGCGCTGCGCCGGCAGCGTCGCGATCCGCGCCATCTCGGCGACCACCTGCTCGACCTCGGCGTCTCCGAGGCGGAGATCCTCGCCGCGCTCGGCGAGCAGACCGGCCGCACCCCCGTCGACCTCGACCAGGTCACGGTCGAGGAGGAGGCGGTGCTCGTCGTGGAGGCGGGCTTCGCGCGCGAGCGCGGGGTGATGCCGATGCGCCTCGACGACAGGGGGCGCCTCCACGCCGCCACCACCACCCCGGACGAGCCCGGCCTGGTCGCCGCTCTGACCGCCCACGCCGAGCGTCCGGTGCTGCTGGAGCTGGCCGGCCCGGCGGCGATGCAGCGCGCCCTCGACCGCCACTACACCGTGACCGAGAGGGTCCAGGAGGCGGTGCGTCGCGCCGTCGACGCCGACCACGCCCACCGCGGGCCCGCCGAGGTGCTGCCCCTGCGGGCCGACGCGCCGGTGGTGCAGATCGTCGACCTGCTGCTCACCCAGGCGCTGCGCGACCGCGCCTCGGACATCCACATCGAGCCCCAGGCCGACCACCTGCGCATCCGCTTTCGCGTCGACGGCGCCCTCCACGACTTCCAGTCGCTGCCGCGCTCGCTGGCGGCGCCGATCTCGTCGCGGCTGAAGATCCTCGCCAACATGGACATCGTCGACCGCCACCGCAGCCAGGACGGCCAGATCGCGGTGGAGGTCGACGGCCGTGCCATCGACATCCGGGTCGCCACCGTGGAGACGATCTGGGGCGAGAAGGTGGTGCTCCGCCTGCTCGACCGCTCGCGCTCGCTGGTGCCGCTCACCGACCTGGGCCTCGGTCACCACGAGCAGGACCGGATGCGGCGGATCGTCGGCTCCCCCTACGGCCTGCTGATCGTCAGCGGGCCCACCGGCGCAGGCAAGACCACCACCCTCTACTCGGCGCTCAACGAGCTCGACCGCGCCACCCGGAACATCACCACCATCGAGGACCCGGTCGAGTACCAGTTCGCGGGCATCAACCAGATCCAGATCAACCGCCTCGCCGGGATGACCTTCGCCAACGGGCTGCGCGCCATCCTCCGCCAGGACCCCGACGTGATCCTCGTCGGCGAGGTGCGCGACGTCGAGACCGCGGAGATCGCCATCCAGTCCGCGCTCACCGGCCACCTGGTGCTCTGCTCCCTCCACGCCGCCGACTCGATCGGGGCGCTGCACCGCTTCCTCGACATGGGCATCGAGCCGTTCCTGGTGGCCTCCGCGGTGGTCGGCGTGGTCGCCCAGCGGCTGGTGCGCCAGGTGTGCGCCCGCTGCAGCGTCGAGTACGAGCCGCGCGGCGAGGAGCTGGCCTTCTACCAGTCGGTGCGCGGCGGCCCGCCGCCGTCGGCGCCGCGGATGGGCACCGGCTGCCCGCGCTGCGCGCGCACCGGTTTCTATGACCGCACCGGGGTCTTCGAGTGCCTGCAGCTCGACGACCGGCTCCGCGAGCTGGTGGTGCGGCGCGCGACCCACACGGAGCTGCGCGACACCGCCGTGGCCGGCGGCATGCGCACCCTGCAGGAGGCGGGCTGCGACGTCATCGACGCTGGCGGGACGACCATCGCCGAGGTGATGCGCACCGTGTACATCATCTAGGAGACGCGGTGCAGCTCTACGCCTACCGCGCCTTCACCGGCGACGGCGACCCGGTGCGCGGACTGATGGAGGCGACCCGGCCCGGCGACGTGCGCGACGCCCTGGCGGCGCGCTCGCTGCGGGTCGTCGAGGTGCGCCGCCGCCGCCGCTCGCTCTCGCCCGCGACGCTCTTCCCCGCGGCCTTCGCGGTGCGCCCCGCCCAGGTGGTGATGTTCTGCCGCCAGCTGGCCACCTTCGTCCGCGTCGGCATCCCGGTGACCACCGCGGTGACCACCATCGGCGAGCAGAGCGGTGGGTCGCGGATGCGGGCGGCGTGCACCTCGATGGTCTCGGACCTCGAGCGCGGCGCCTCCCTCAGCGAGGCGCTCGCCGCCCATCCCACCGTGTTCCCGGCGCTGATGGTCGACATGGTCCGCGCCGCCGAGGTCTCCGGTGACCTCGACGCCGTGCTCGGCCAGGCGGGGCGTCACATCGAGCGCGAGGCCGCCGCCCGCCGCCGCATCCACTCCGCGATGACCTATCCGGCGGTGGTGCTGGGGATGGCGACGATCATCGCCGCGGGGATGGTGGCCTTCGTGCTGCCCCAGTTCCGCGAGCTCTTCCGCGAGTACCACGCCGGCCTGCCGGTCGCGGTGCGGCTGCTGCTCGGGGTCTCCGACGGGCTCCGCGAGCACGCCGTGGCGATCGCCCTGGCCGCGCTCGTCCTCGTGCTCGCCGGCGGCCGCCTGCTCCGCACCGACACCGGCCGGATGACCCGCGACCGGCTGGTGCTGCGCCTTCCGCTGATCGGCCGCATGGCCCGGGCGGCGGCGGTGGAGCGCTTCTGCCGCACCCTCAGCGACATGCTCGTCGCCGGGGTGCCGATCACCCAGATCTTCCCGGTGATCATCGCCACCACCGGCAACCGGGTCTACCGCCGCGCGCTCCGCGAGGTGGCTGCGCAGATGACCGTCGGCGAGGGCTTCAGCCGGCCGCTGCGGCGCACCGGCCTGTTCCCCCCGATGGTGACCCAGATGATCCGCGTCGGCGAGGAGACCGGCACCCTGGACGTCCACCTCCACGAGGCGTCGGAGATGTACGGCGAGGAGCTGGAGTTCCGGATCAAGCGGCTGACCGCGGTCGCCGAACCGGTGCTGATCGTCGGCGTCGCGGTGATGGTCGGGTTCCTCGCCATCTCCATGGTCAGCGCCATCTACTCGCTCGCCGGTGCGATCAGGTGAGGGCGGTCCGGGGCGGGCGCGGCGGCGAGCGCGGCGTCACCCTCGTCGAGATGCTCGTCACCGTGGCGGTGATGACCGCGGGCGTCGCCGCCATCGTGGGCGGGTTCGCCGGCGCCGAGCGCAGCGCCGCGGTGGCGCGCGGCCAGTCGGCGCTGACCGCGGCGCTGCGCACCGCCTCCGACCAGCTGCGCGCCGCCCCCTACCTCGCCTGCGCCGGGGTGGGGGAGGCGGCCGGCTACGCCGTCACCGTCACCGTCCCCGGCGTGAGCGTCGCGGTGACCGCGGTCACCCGCCCCGACGCGGCTCCGGCGCTGCGCTCCGACACCGGCACGGTGACCGCGCCGGCCACCCTCTGCACCCCCACCGGAGCGCAGGCCTCGGTGTCGCCCTGCAGCGCCACCGCCGCCGAGGCCTGCGACCACGGCATCCAGCGGGTCACCGTGGAGGTGGCCTCCGGGGGCCGCACCCTCAGCCGCGACGTGTGGAAGGGGGCGGGCGGGTGAGGCCCGCACGCCGCCGCCTCCGCCGCCAGCGGGGGATGACCCTGATCGAGCTGGTGGTATCGCTGAGCATCCTCGGGGTGATCGGCGTCGGCCTCACCGCCGCCGTCGACGCCGGGCTGCGCACCCTCGGCACCGGCGGCGTGCCCGACCGGCTCCGCGGCTCCGCCGACGTGGTGGTGCTGGAGCGCGCGGTGTCCGCCGACGTCGCCCGCGCCGGCTGCGTGGTGACCCCGGCGGCCACCCTCGGCGCCTGCCCGCCGGCGATGGCCGACCTCTGTGCCGCCGGCGCGGCCCTGTGCCTGGCCTGGCCGGACCCCGCCGGGGGCTGCGACACGGTCCGCTACCGGCTGGAGGGGGCGGTGCTCCGGCGCGAGAGCCTGACCGCCAGCGGCGACCTGGTCTCCGCCGAGCTCGGTCGCGAGGTGGGTGCCATCGGCGCCGACGCCCACCCGGTCGCGGGCTGGACCGACGCCGTCACCGTCAGGATCACCGCCGGCCCCGCCGGGCGGGCGCAGCAGGCGGCCTTCAGCGCCCGCCCGCTGGTCGGCGAGCCGCGGCCGTGCTGAGCCGCCGCCGGCGCCGCCGCGGCGAACGTGGCCAGGCGCTGCTCATCGCCCTCGCCTTCCTCGGGCTGTTCACCCTCTGGGGGGTGGCGGTCCTGCGCCTCGCCGGCGCCACCCAGGGGACGGTCGCGGCCGCCGCCGCCGGCGACGCCGCCCACGCCCTCTCCGAGGCGCCCGCGGCGCTGGCCCGGAGTGCGGTCGCGGCGGGGGCCGGCTGCGACGGGCTCACCGGCAGCGTCACCGTCGGCGGCTCGGTGGTGAGCTTCGGCCCGATGTCCGCGCACGACGCCGCCGGGCGCCCCATCCCCTGTCCGCCGGCCGCGCCCGCGGGCGGGCCCGTGCCCGGCACCTACGCCGCCAGCGGCACGGTGGCGGGCTCGCCGTCGGCGCCGGGGGCGTCCGTCGAGATCGGCGTCGGCCCCGCCCCCGGCAAGACTTTGTCGACACGGGCGTTCAACTATCGGTGAGCGACGCTCATCTTGGGGAGGAAGTCATGAGGCAGCCGAGGCGCCCGGTGCGGTCGCGGCGCAGGGGCGAGTCGGGGTTCACCCTGATCGAGCTCCTCGTCGTCATCGCGATCCTGGGAGTTCTGGCCGCGATCGTCGCATTCAACGTGTCCGGTGTTCACGACCGCGGCGGCGATGCGGCCTGTCGCACCGACGTGGGCACGGTGCAGGCGGCGGTCGACGCCTACCGCAACGACCACGCCGACGCGACCACCGGCGCCCCCGGACCGGTGCCCACCTACGCGCAGCTGGGCCAGTACATCCGGGCCACGCCGCACTCGTGCGCGCGCCTCAACGCCGACAACCCCGACGACGGTGCGCCGTCGATCCGCGCCGACGGCACGGTGACCGGGATCCTGCCCTCCGACGGCCACACCCGGGTGCCCTAGGCAGCCCCAGCGCAGGTATTCCCTTCACTTCCGGGTTATACGGTTGACGCACTCGACGCCGGACACTGCACCGGACGGCGACGGAAGCGAGCGGGACAGCCCGCCAGGAAGGGTTGAGCGAGGTGGCCGACCGGCCCGCCCACGGGGCGCGGGCCGGCGGCCCGGCCTCACCCGGCCGCCAATCGGTGGCGGCGGGCGCGGGCGGCGACCAGCTCGTCGGGGCTGAGCCGGCAGAGCTCCTCGAGGTGCCGCACCAGCGCTCCGCGCAGCGCCGCGATCACCAGCTCGGGGTGGGCGTGGGCGCCGGGCTCGGGCTCGGGGATCAGCTCGTCGACCAGACCGAGGCGGTGGGCGGTGTCGACCCCGGGGCGCAGCGCGGCCGCCGCCCGGGCGCGCTGGGCGGCGTCGCGGTAGAGGATGGCGGCGCAGGTCTCCGGTGGGGCCACCGTGTAGATCGCCCGCTCGAGGGCGAGCACCCGGTCGGCGACGCCGAGGGCGAGGGCGCCGCCGCTGCCCCCCTCGCTGAGCACGGCGCTCACCACGGGGACGCGCAGGCCGAGCATGAGCGACAGCGACTCGGCGATCGCCCAGGCCTGGCCGCGCTCCTCGGCTCCGATGCCGGCGTGCGCCGCCGGGGTGTCGATGAGGCAGACGACCGGGAGCCCGAAGCGCTCCGCCAGGCGCATCAGCCGCTGCGCCTTGCGGTAGCCCTCGGGATGGGGCATCCCGAAGTTGTGCACCGCGCGGGTGAGCGCGTCCGAGCCCTTCTCCTGGCCGATCACCATCACCCAGCGCGATCCCAGCCGGGCGGTGCCGCCGACCACGGCGCGGTCGTCGCCGAAGAGCCGGTCGCCGCGCAGCTCGGTGAAGTCGGTGAGGATGCGGCCGATCACGTGCAGCGCGCGGGGTCGCCCGGGATGGCGGGCGAGGTCGACGGCGGCGATGGCGTCGCGCTCTCGCGCGGCGGCCTCGGTGGCCTCGATCACGGCATCGCGGTGAGGGCTCGGAGCACCCGGCCGGCGGTGGCGCGGAGCTCGGCCCGCGGCACCACGGCGTCGACCATGCCGTGGGCGAGCAGGAACTCCGCGGTCTGGAACCCCTCGGGGAGCCGGGAGTGGGTCGCCTGCTCGATCACCCGTCCCCCGGCGAAGCCGATCCGCGCCAGCGGCTCGGCGAGGATGACGTCGGCCTGGGTGGCGAAGGAGGCGGTGACCCCGCCGAAGCAGGGATCGGCGAGCACGCTCACGTAGGGCAGCCGGGCGCGGGCGAGCAGCGCCGTGCCGGTGGTGCAGCGCGCCATCTGGGCGAGCGAGACGATGCCCTCCTGCATCCGGGCGCCCCCGGAGACGCAGACCGCGAGCAGCGCCCGCCGCTCGTCGACCGCGAGCTCGCAGGCGCGGGCGAAGAGCTCTCCCGCCACCGACCCGAGCGACCCGCCCAGGAAGGCGAACTCCATGCACACCAGCACCGCGGGCACGCCGTCGAGCGCCGCCCGGGCGGTGACCATCGCCTCCCCGGTGCCGCTCTCGGCCCGGGCGGCGCGGATCCGCGCCGGGTAGGGGGCCCCGTCGTCGAAGCCCAGCGGGTCGCGGTCCTCGACGACGTGGTCGACCGGCTCGAGGCTGCCCGGGTCGGCGAGCTGGGCGGCGCGGGTGGCGGCGGGGACGCGGGCGTGGTGGCCGCAGGCGGGGCAGACGCCGAGCATCTCCTCCCACCGGGCGGCGACCACGCGGCGCGCGCAGGCGGGGCAGGCGACGGTGCCGGGCGGTGCGACCGGGCGCAGCCGCGGCCCCGGGCCACGCAGGGGAGCGCCCCGCAGGCTCACCTCGGCGGAGGCTCCAGGGACCATTCCAGGGCGACCCCGCCCCAGGTCGCCCCGGAGCCGAAGGCCACCGAGACGATGCGGTCGCCACGGCGCAGCCGGCCGGTGCGGTCGGCGTCGGCGAGCGCCAGCGGGATCGACGCGCTCGAGGTGTTCCCGAAGCGGTCGCCGTTGAAGTAGACCCGGTCCATGCCCACCCCGAGCCGCTTGGCGGTGGCCTCGACGATGCGCAGATTGGCCTGGTGGGGGATGACGTGGTGGACGTCGTCGACGCTCCAGCCGGCGTCGGCGCAGAGGCCCTGGCCCATCTCGGTGAGCCGCTCGACGGCGAGCCGGAAGGTGCCCTTGCCGGCCATCCGAACCCCCGGCTCGGCCTCGTCGTCGTCCGCCGGGGTGCCGTAGTAGATGAGGTCCGCCTGACCGCCGTCGGCGCCCCACCGGGCGGCGTGGATGCCGCCTCCGTCGGCCGCCCCCAGCACCACCGCGCCGGCGCCGTCGCCGAAGAGCACGCAGGTGGAGCGGTCGCCGTAGTCGACCAGGCTGGTCATCGCCTCGCTGCCGATCACCAGCGCGGTGCCGATGCGCCCGGAGCGGATCAGCGACTCGGCCACGACCAGGCCGTAGATGAACCCGCTGCAGGCGGCGCCGAGGTCGAAGGCGGGGATGCCGCCGAGGTCGAGGCGGCGCTGCACCAGGCAGGCGGTCGAGGGGAAGAGCGTGTCCGGGCTGGCGGTGGCGACGAGCACGGCGTCGACCCGGGGGTTGCCGGCGCGCTCGAGCGCCGCCCGCGCCGCCTCGGCGCCCATCGAGGAGGCGGTCTCGCCGGAGCCGGCGCGGCGGCGCTCGCGGATGCCGGTGCGCTCCATGATCCAGGCGTCGGAGGTCTCGACCTTCGCCTCCAGCTCGGCGTTGGTGATCACGCCCTCGGGGGCGTAGGCGCCGATCCCGAGGACGCCGGCGCGGATCCGTGCGTCCGCCGGGGCGGTGTCGAGGGCCAGCGTCGCGGTGCTGTTCGTCGGCGGAGGGCTCGCCATCGTGACGATGGTAAGCGTCACCGGCACCCGCGGTTACGGCCGGCGGGGGGAAGGCCGCCGGCGACGAAGGAGCTGATGGCCTGGGGTCGGCATGGCGGTCGAACCGCCGACCGGTGCCCCGAACGCCATCTCCGCCTCAGGCGCGCCACCGGGCTCACCTCCACGCTATCGTTGCACCGGCCGAAACGACGACGCACCACCGAGCGTTTGGTTGGACACCCATGAGTACCTCCGATCCGTCCCTGCAGCTCAGCCGGCCGTCCCACCGCCTCCGTCTCCCCCACCGTCGCCGGCTCCTGGTCGGGCTCGCGCTCGCCGTGGTCGCCGCGATCCTGGTGGTGGGCTCGGGCACCGGACTCGGCGTCTATCACGACCAGCAGAACCGGCTGGTCCAGGCCCGCGCCGACCGCGCCGCCGCCAAGCGGGTGATCGACGCGGCGGTGGCCCGTGCCCAGAGCGACGGGATCAGCACCGACCAGCTCTCCCCGGTGCTGTCGGCCGAGGCGGCGCTGCTCTCGGGCAGCCCGCTCGCCCCCCACCTCGGCTGGTTCGACAACGGCGAGATCGGCCGGCTCCAGCGCCAGTCGGCGGGCCTCCGCAGCCTGGTGGGCCGGGTCGACGCGATCCAGGTGACCGCCACCGGGAGCGCCCGCCAGCGGGTCGCCGGCGTGATCGGCGAGCTCGACGCCGCCATCGCCGCGGCGCGCTCGGTGGGCCTCGACGCCGCCGCCGACGCCACCTTCCTCGCCGGGGTCCGCGACACCGTCGCTCGGGCGGCGACCCCCACCCAGGTCGACGCCGCGGTGGTCGGGGTCCACCAGCACGTCGCCGACCTGGGGCAGCGCACCGACGCGAAGCGCGCCGCCGACGCCGCCGTCGCCGCCCTCAACGCCAGCCAGGCGCGCGCCCAGGGCGCGGTGGCGCGGGCCGACGGGCTGATCGCCCAGGCGGCGCGGTTCCCGCAGCTGCAGATCCAGCCCTGGGTCGACGCGATCGCCGCGGTGCACCCGCAGCTGGCGGCGGCCACCACCCAGGACCAGTACGACGCCGTCACCGCCGCGGTCAGCTCGCCGGCGAACAGCATCTCCACGCTGCTGTCGGCGCGCTCCAGCGCCTACGGGGCGATGGCCGACGCGCGCCAGGCGGTGCAGAGCGCCCTCTCCTACAAGATCGACCCGGGGACCGTGCCCTCCCAGCTCGACGCCCTGCAGTCGCGGCTCGACAGCACCGGCACCACCAGCGGCTTCGGCGACGTCGCCAGCCAGGCGGGCGCGCTGGTGGCACCGCTGCAGGCCAGGGTGGTCACCGCGAGCCTGGGGGTGGGCAAGGTCATCCTGATCAGCCTCCACGACCAGAGCCTCGCCGCCTACCAGGACGGGGCGACCTTCCTCACCACCGCGGTGACCACCGGCCGGCCGGCGCTTCCGACCCCCACCGGCGCCTTCCAGGTGCTCCGCAAGAGCCACCCCTGGACGATGCACTCCGACTTCCCGCGCTGGTCGCCGTACTGGTACCCGGACAGCCCGGTCACCTACGTGCTCTGGTTCACCAACCAGGGCCACGGCATCCACGACGCGCCCTGGCGCGCCACCTACGGCCCGGGCACCGAGGCGGGGGGCTCGCACGGCTGCGTCAACGTCCCCTTCGCCGCCGAGAAGCTGCTCTTCACGTGGGCCGACATCGGCACCCGCGTGGTGATCCGCGCGGAGTCGATGAACGCCCCCGCCCCCAGCGGCCACTGACCCCTCAGGGGCGTCACGGAGAGGTATCCTCACCACCCGATGAATCTCTTCACCGGCATGACGGACCATCAGATCGTGTCGACGATCCTGGGGTTCCTCCTCTTCAACGCATACGTCGTCCTGCTGGTGATCTCGCTGGCGGCGTTCTGGGTGACCAGCAGGCCGCGGCGCGGACGGGTGAGGGTCTCGGCGATCTGGCACATGGTCGGCACCTTCTGCATGATGTGGGCCTTCATCTCGACGGTGTGGGCCGCCCCGGTGGAGAAGTCGTTCATCGATGCCGACCAGGTGAGCGAGCCCTTCTTCCAGGGGGTGCGCTTCCAGAAGGTGATCATCGGGTTGCTCTTCGCCGCGGTCGCGGTGGGCTGCATGCTGATCGGTGCGGTGCGCGCCGGCCGGGAGAAGCGGGCCGCGGCGCAGCGGGCGCTGCGCGAGGAGATCCCCGCCGGCGCCGGCCGCTAGCCTCCGAGCCCACCCCGTCGCGATGAGCCAGTGGCACCGGGTGGAGATCTACACCACCTTCCTCAAGCTCACCGGCGAGCTCGAGGGAGCCGCCGAGCGGCGTCTCACCGATCTGGTGGCGGCACCCGGCCCGGTCCTCGACCTGCGGGGCGCGGTGGTCGAGGCGGCCACCGATCACCAGCACCGGGTGGACGACGGCCAGCGGCTCAGCGTCGTCAAGTCGGCGATCAGCCTGGTCTGCCCGCGCGACCAGGTCGGCCAGGCCGCCCGCCACCGCGAGGCCTGGCGGGAGAAGCAGCGCGTCGCCGTGCGGCTCAACGCCCAGGCCTTCTCGATGCGCGGCGAGGTGCATCTCGAGCCCGGTGTGACCCTCGACCACCACCTCTCCGGCGAGGCAGGGCCCTTCGTCCCGGTGACCAACCTCTCCGCGCTCTGGCTGAGCGGCGGCGAGCCGCGTGCGGTGCAGCGCGGCTTCGCGGTGCTGAACTGCGCCGCGCTGGTCAGCTTCGCCCCGGCCTGACCGCGGTCGCTGGACCGGAGCCCACCCGTGCAAGCTATCCTCTGGGAGCCTCAGCTGACGCTCCGGAGACCCTCTGCCGGTGGAACGCCTGATCCTCGCGTTGCGATCCGACTTCGGATGCCTGGTGATCGCCCTGGTGTTCGTCGTCATCATGGTCTCGACGATCGTCTTTGCCGACATCGTCACTCCACCGGCCGCCAACCCCTTCGTGTAGGGCCCCGGTGGCGGACTTCCAGTCCCGTCCGGGCATAGGTAGAATGACCCAAGCCTCCTCCCCCTCCCGGGGGGGTCCGAGCCTCCGCCGAGGGACCTCATGGGCCTGAATCCGTACGACACGCCGCGAGGCCGCCTCCATCGACTGGCGGACATCAGCCGTCGCCAGTTCCTGCTCTTCATGGGCATCCTGGCGGCACTGGCGGCGTCCCTGTTCGGCGGGATCAAGACCCTGGGCTTCCTCTTCCCCAACGCCAACCTCGAGGAGCCGCTCGCCTTCACCGTCGACGTCGTCCCCGACGCGATCACGGTGGGCAACCCGCTGCAGATCACCGAGAAGCGGGTGAGCATCATCCGCGACGACGCCGGCTACTACGCCGTCTACCTGGTCTGCACCCACCTGGGCTGCACTCCCAACTACGTGACCAACGTCACCAGCGGCACCGGCGTGGCCGACGACGTGGCCAAGGGGCGCGGCGCCCGCCAGGCCGCCGAGCAGATCCCCAACGGCTGGGCCTGCCCCTGCCACGGCAGCCGGTACTACATCGACTCGACCAACTTCTACGGGCCCGCCCCGCGTCCGATGGACTGGGTCGACGTCCAGTACAGCCCCTCGGGGAAGCTCGTGGTCGACCGCGGGAAGCTGGTGGTGCAGCGCGGAGCCGGCGTCACCACCAAGCCGGAGTGGCGGCTCGACCCCAAGACCAAGAAGGACAACGGCAAGACCCTGCCCTAGGGTCGGCCGGGACGAGGAAGCGGAGGAGCGATGAGAGCCACTGGCGCGGGAGGCCCCAATCCGCTGGTCAAGTTCGCGTCCCAGCTGTGGGGCTCGATCTTCCGGCACGGGCTGCCGAGCACCGACAAGGTGGCGGCGCGCACCGCGCTCACCAACTTCTTCCTCCACATCCACCCGGTGCGGGTGAAGAAGTCGGCGATCCGCGTCTCCTACACCCTCTGCCTCGGCGGCCTCTCGTTCTTCCTCTTCATCCTGCTGACCATCAGCGGCCTCTTCCTGATGTTCTATTACATCCCCTCGGTGGACCAGGCCTACCAGAACATCAAGGACCTGCAGTTCGTCGAGACCTTCGGGCTGGTCACCCGCAACCTCCACCGCTGGGCGGCGCACGGCATGGTGATCACCGTCTGGCTGCACATGGCCCGGGTGTTCTACCAGGGGTCGTACAAGCCCCCGCGGGAGTTCAACTGGGCGATCGGCTCCATCCTCCTGGTCGTGACCCTGCTGCTCTCCTTCTCCGGCTACCTGCTCCCCTGGGACCAGCTGGCGGTGTGGGCGATCACCGTGGGAACCAACATGGCCAAGTACGCGCCCATCGCGGGCCCCTACACCCGCTACGTGATGCTCGGCGGCCGCACCGTCGGCCAGGGAGCGCTGATCCGCTTCTACGTGCTCCACGTGGTCGCCCTCCCGTTGATCGGCTTCATCCTCATGGTCATCCACTTCTGGCGCGTCCGGAAGGACGGGTTCACCGGAGGCCTGTAGGGATGGAGAGGTACGAGTCCGTCCAAGGAGGCGCACGGCCATGGCCACGGTAGTCGGCAACGGCGGAGGCTCCGGGAACCGGCCGAACGGGGGCGGTCGCACCCCCGTTCCGACCCGCCGGGGGGTCACCGGCCCCGAGCTGGCGACGCCGCCGCTGGTCGTCCGCCGGCGCGAGGAGGAGGAGACCGTGGTCACCTTCCCCGCGCTGGTCTTCCGTGAGTTCCTCGCCAGCATGGCGATCACCGGCTTCCTGATGCTGGTCTCGACCTGGGTGAACGCGCCCCTGCTGCAGCGGGCGAACACGGCGATCACCCCGAACCCGGCCAAGGCGCCCTGGTACTTCCTCGGCCTCCAGGAGCTGCTCGAGCGCTTCCCGCCGGTGATGGCGGGGGTGGCCTTCCCCACCTTCGTGATCGTGGGGATGATCCTCACCCCCTACATCGACAAGAACCCCAGCCGGCGCCCGCAGGACCGCAAGGTGGCGATCGCCCTGATGACCGTCTACATCATGCTCGCGGTGGCGTTCGTGGTCATCGGGGTGTTCTTCCGCGGGGTCGCCTTCAACTGGCAGTGGGATCGCCTCCTCGGCCATCCCGGGGTGAATCCGGGCGTATGAGCTCCGGCCTGACCAGGCTGTTCCTGGCCCTCTCCGCCTTCATCCTGGTCCTGACCGGCGTCGCCGCCGCGAAGGACAGCAGCGACCGGCACTACCTGGCGCTGCAGGAGCAGTACAAGCGCGACTACAAGGACGCCAAGTTCGACGTCGCCGTGCAGCAGCTGTTCCCCACCTTCACCGAGGCCAGGCGGGGCGACACCTTCCGGGTCGAGCGCTGCATCAGCTGCCACGTGCCCGACCTCACCATCATCGGCCCGCAGAAGGCGGCGGAGCGCCTGGTCACGGACTTCCTCAAGTACGAGCCCAAGCACGGCGAGATCGCCAAGACCTACGGCCTGACCCTCGTCCACCCGGCGACGATCACCCAGCAGCTCTACGACAAGTACGGCGAGGAGAGCTACGCCACCACCGACGGCTTCCATCCGTACACCATCGCCGGTGACAAGCCGGGCACCGTCGACACGGTCAAGCTGCCGGGCTTCATCCCCAAGTTCCTGAGCCCGGCGCAGAACAACGGCCGCGAGCTCGGCCTCGACTCGGTGGGATGCATCACCTGCCACAACGGCGGGCGCCTCTCGCTCACCGACAGCGAGTCGCACCTCAATCTGATCATCAACCCCGAGTTCACCTGGACCGAGGGTGCGTCGCTCTACTACAAGTACTGCGCCACCTGCCACGGCGGCCTCGGCGAGGGCAAGGTCGGGCCGCCGCTCTCCAACCAGGACC
This sequence comes from Candidatus Dormiibacterota bacterium, assembly GCA_036495095.1. Classification (NCBI taxonomy): domain Bacteria; kingdom Bacillati; phylum Candidatus Dormiibacterota; species Candidatus Dormiibacterota bacterium. The sequence continues at coordinate 18,953 of DASXNK010000047.1, forward strand.
GGCTCGGCTACTTCAACGAGGACTACTACTACCGGTGCATCGAGTACGGGTACACCGACTTCGAGCACCTCGGCAGCGTCATGCCGGCGTGGGGCTCGGCCGCGTCCGACTTCCACTACGACCCCACTCGTGACAAGCAGCCGGGCAAGGTGACCCGGGTGCTCTCCGAGGATCAGATCAGCATCCTGGTGCAGTTCATTCGGCACTGGGAGCAGTACCAGACACTGCCGTGATGAAAGAGGAGCGTGGTATGCGTCGCGGCACCAGCAGCACGGTGCGTGCCTTCGTCGGCACCATGGGGATGTTCGTCGTGCTCCTCATGGGCACCTTCGTCATCATCCTTCTCGAGCACTACCTCGAGAACTTCAAGAGCCACTGATGCATCCACAGATCTGGGCCCTGCTCGGCTCCCTCGACCCCGGTGACGCGGGCTGGGGCGATGTGCTCTTCGTCTCCATCTGGGCGGGATGCTCGCTCCTGCTCGCCGCATACTTCTGCTATCGCAGCTTCATGGCGGGGTAGCGGAACGACGGAGGTGATCCGCGGTGGCCCGACCGGCGATGAGACGGCCGGCGGCAGGGGCCGTGGCCGAGACGGATAGGCGGCGCGATCCACGGGTTGCGGCGGCGCTCTCGGTGGTGCCGGGCCTCGGCCAGCTCTACAACCTGCAGCCGGCCAAGGCGGCCTTCTTCCTGCTCGCCACCGTGTTCACCATCGGGCCGGCGGTGCTCCTCATCACCGCCGGTGAGCGGCTCGGCACGTCCCTGCTGCACCGGGGCGCCGGCACCCTGTTCCTGCTCCTCGCCCTCGGCTCGGTGATCGTCTTCCTGGCGCTGATCATGCTCGGCCTCGCCTTCTGGGCGAGCGCCGTGGTCGACGCCCGGCGGACCGCCGTCGAGATCACCGAGCGGCGGCTGAGCGGCGGCCGCTGGTGGTTCTTCCGGCTGTGAAGGGCAGCGGGCTGGGCGCGGCCCTCGAGGCCGTGCACCGCATCGTTCCCCCCGCCACCGGCGGGCTGGACTGGCCGCGTCACCGCACCGCGGGCCGGATCCGGGGGGCGGAGCGCTCCCGCCTGCTGCACTACGAGCGGCTGATGGGGCTGGCCCATGCCACCGCGGTGCCGGTGGCGCTCGCCGCCACCCTGGTCCACGTCGACTTCATCGCCCGGCCGGCGACGCCGTGGTTCCTGGTGCTGCTCGCCACCACCCTGCTCTACGCGGTCGTCTACCACTTCGTGCTGCCGCGGGTGTGGCTCTCGCACACCAAGGTGGTGCTCGGCCTGCTCGTCGACGTGGTCCTGACCACCGAGGTGGTGCGGCTCACCGGCTACCACATGAGCCTGCTCGTCTTCCTCTACTACCTGATCATCATCGCCTGCGCGCTCACCCTGGAGACGCGCACGCTGTACGCCATCTGCGCGGTGATCAGCATCGCGTTCTGCGCGGTGCTGCCCCTCGACCCGATCTTCGGCCAGGCCGCCCGCGCCCACGTGGGCCACGTCCTGCTGTTCCTCTTCTCGGTGTGGGGGGTGGGATTCATCAGCGCCGCCGGCGCGGCGCAGATCCAGGCGGCGGAGCGGCGGCTGATGAGCAGCGTGCGCACCCAGCGGGCGATCGCCGAGGAGAACGCGAAGCTCTCCGTCGACCTCGCCCGCCGCCTCGAGGAGAGCCGCGCCCTCACCGTCTCCCTCGACCGGCAGCGCGAGGAGATTCGGCGGCTCGCCGACATGGTCATCCACGCCCAGGAGGAGGAGCGCCGCCGGGTGGCCCGCGAGCTCCACGACGAGTCCAACCAGCTGCTCGCCGCGCTGATGACCACCGTCGACGCCGCCGAGGCGGCGGCGGCGCGGCAGGGCCAGCCCGAGCTCACCGCCACCCTGGCCCGGCTGCGCCGGCTCGCCAGCGCCACCCTGAGCGACCTCCAGCGGATCGCCACGGAGCTGCGGCCGCCCGCCCTCGACGAGTTCGGGCTGCTGCCGGCGCTCACCCGGCACGTCCGCGACCGCACCGCGGACACCCCGCTCGAGGCCTCCGTCGACACCGAGGGGCGGCCGCGCCGGCTGGCCGCGACCGTCGAGGTGGCCCTCTACCGGATCGCCCAGGAGGCACTCGCCAACGTGCAGAAGCACAGCGACGCCCGCAGCGTCCGGCTCCGGCTGCGCTTTCTCCCCGGTGCGGTGCGCCTCGATGTCACCGACGACGGCGTCGGCTTCGAGCTCGAGGGCGAGAACGGCGCCGCCCGCTCGCGGCTCGGGATCGCCGGGATGCGGGAGCGTGCCAGCATCGTCGGCGGCTCGCTTCGGGTGGCCAGCCGCCCCGGCGGGGGCACCCGGATCTCCGCCAGCATCCCGCTCGGCGAGGAGGCGCAGGTGAGCGCCCATGGCTGAGCGCATCCGGGTGCTCCTCGTCGACGACCACGCCATGTTCCGCGAGGGCGTGCGCTCGCTGCTCGAGGGCGAGCCCGACCTCGAGGTGGTCGGCGAGGTCGAGGACGGCCGCCAGGCGGTGCAGACCGCGCTGAGCCTGGCCCCCGACGTGGTGCTGATGGACATCACCATGCCTCAGCTCGACGGCATCGAGGCGACCCGGCAGATCCGCACCCAGAACGACGCCATCAAGGTGCTCATCCTCACCATGCACGACAACGAGGATGTGTTCTTCCGCTCGATCAGCGCCGGCGCCTCCGGCTACGTGCTCAAGCGCAGCGGCGGCCTCGAGCTGATGAGCGCGATCCGCTCCACCCACGAGGGCCACTCGTACCTGTCCCCGCTCCTCGCCAAGGCGCTGATGAGCGACTACCTGCAGCGCGGCGACCGCGGCCAGGACGGCACCACCCAGGGCCGCCGGCTCTCCGGGCGGGAGCAGGAGATCCTCAAGCTGATCGCCGAGGGCCACTCCAGCCGGGAGATCGCCGAGATGCTCGACCTCTCGGTGAAGACGGTGCACAACCACCGCACCCGGCTGATGACCAAGCTCGACATCCACCGCAACACCGACCTGGTCAAGTATGCGATCCGGCTGGGGATGGTCCAGGTCGACTGACCGGCCGGCGCGCAGTTGGCCACGGATGTCACCGCCGTGTCGCGGGGTCGCGGGCGGCGTCAACGATTGTAAATCGGTGCCGTCATCGCTTCGTTTCCGCTCGTGCAGGCTGTTCACGGTTTTGCACGGTGGTCCGTGGCCGCCGGCGTGGTCTGATCACCCGGCACCGTTCCATGGAATCCATTCGACGCGGTGCGCGCGGTCTGCACCAGGCGCCGTGCCCACGACCTGGGGGACACGGCGATGATTGCAACCGGAGGTGCCCGCGGCACCCGCGACGGCGGCAGCTGGGGGAGGGGACGCGCTCGCGCCGCGGCCGCCGGCCTGGGACTGATGGTGGCATTCGCGGCGGGCACGACCGTGCTCGCGTCGGCCGCGTCGTCGGCCACCGGCCCGCTGGAGCCGGTCATCGTGCGGGTCCAGCCCGGGAGCGGCCTCGGCGCCGCCGAGCAGGCGGTGCGCGACCTCGGCGGCCGGGTGGGGCTGCCGCTGCCGATCATCGACGGCTTCGCCGCCCGGCTCCCGCAGGCGGGGATCGCGGTCCTGCTCGCCACCGGCGGAGTGGTGTCGGTCGAGCCCGACGCGCCGGTCCGGCTCTCGGCGAGCGGCGGCTTCGACCCCGCCGGCGACGCCGGCTCGCTCTTCACCACCACCCTCGGCACCGGCGCCCAGGCGTTCTGGCAGAACGGCTTCACCGGACGCGGCGTGGACGTCGCCCTCATCGACTCCGGGGTGGCCGCCGTCGACGGCCTCTCGGTGCCGGGAAAGGTGGTCAACGGACCCGACCTCACCCTGGACGCGTTCTCGCCGGCGCTGCGGTCCGTCGACGGCTTCGGCCACGGCACCCACATGGCCGGGATCATCGCCGGGCGCGACACCGCCGCGGTGCCCGGCGCCTACGCGGGCGACAGCGCCGACTTCGTCGGCATGGCCCCCGACGCGCGGCTGGTGAACGTCAAGGTCGCCGACGCCCAGGGCAACAGCGACGTCTCCCAGGTGATCGCGGGCATCGGATGGGTGGTCGACCATCGCACCGCCAACGGGCTCAACATCCGTGTCCTCAACCTCTCCTTCGGAACCAACAGCAGCCAGCCGTACACCCTCGACCCGCTCGCCGCCGCCGCCGAGATGGCCTGGCGCCGGGGACTGGTCGTGGTCGCCTCGGCCGGGAACTTCGGGAACGCCAGCAACGGGCTGGCGGATCCCGCCACCGACCCCTACGTCATCGCCGCCGGAGCGGTCGACACCATGGGCACGCCGGCCACCACGGACGACGCCGTCGCCGCCTTCTCCAGCGCCGGCACCGCGGCCCGCACCCCCGACCTGGTCGCCCCCGGGACCCACATCGCCAGCCTGCGCGACCCGGGCTCGAGCCTCGACGTGCTCCACGGCGCCACCGCCACGGTGGGTGGCCGCTTCTTCCGCGGCAGCGGCACCTCCCAGGCGGCGGCGGTGGTCTCGGGGGCGGCCGCGCTGGTCCTCTCGCAGCGGCCGTCGGCCACCCCCGACCAGGTGAAGGCGCTCCTCACCGGTGGCGCATCTCCGCTGCCCGGGACCAGCGCCCTGCTCCAGGGGGCGGGCCGGCTCCGGCTCCAGCCCCTGCTCACCGCGCCCACCCCCGACACCCACCAGAGCTGGCCGGTGTCGACCGGGAGCGGCTCGCTCGAGCTGTCCCGCGGCTCCGGACCCGGCGGCCTCGATGCCGCCCTCGCCGCCCTGGTGGCCGCCCTCGGCGGCGGCTGGTCGGGTGGCGGCTGGTCGGGCGGCGGCTGGTCGGGCGGCGGCTGGTCGGGCGGCGGCTGGTCGGGCGGCGGCTGGTCGGGCGGCGGCTGGTCGGGTGGCGGCTGGTCGGGCGGCGGCTGGTCGGGCGGCGGCTGGTCGGGCGGCGGCTGGTCCACCGACTTCTGGGCCTGAGAGTGAGGTCGCCGGCACGATGACAGCGGAGCGCGACCTGGGGGGCCGCCGTGCCCAGGCGCCGGTCTGGGCGCTGACCGCGGCCATCCTCGCCGGCGTCGCCGTCCTCCAGGTCATCGAGACCCGCCACCTGCGCGGAGTCGACGCGCCGGTGCACATCCCCTGGTACCTTCTCGCCGGGCTCTTCGTCGTCGCCGAATGGTGGCGGATCTGCCTGTACTTCCGGAGCAGCGCCCACTCCTTCTCGCTGAGCGAGATGCCGCTGGTGCTGGGGCTCTTCCTCGCCGACCCGTCGGACCTGGTGCTCGCCCGGGTGCTCGGCGCGCTCGTCGCCATGGGGCTGCTGCGCCGCCAGCCCCCGCTCAAGCTGCTGTTCAACCTCGGGCTCTTCGCGCTCGAGACCGAGGTGGCCGCGATCGCGGTCGGCCACCTGGTCCACCGCGGAGGTGCGCTCGGCCCGGGTGCGGGGGCGGCGGTGCTGCTCGTGGTGGCCGCCGTCTCACTGCTCGGGGTCGGCCTGATCATGCTCGCCGTCACCCTGTCGGAGGGACGGCCGCCGCGGCGGACGATGCTCCAGGGGCTGCTCTTCCAGCTCCTCGCCGGGGTGACCAACGCCAGCCTGGCGCTGCTCGCCGTCTTCGTGCTCTGGCGCGACGGCCACGAGCTCTGGCTGCTGCTGGCGCCGGTCGGCACCCTGGTCGCCGGCTACGCCGCGTACGGCGCCGAGCGGCAGCGACACGAGCGGATGCAGCATCTCTACGAGTCGAGCGAGCTGCTCCAGCGCACCCCCACCGACGGCGCGGCAACCTCCGCGCTGCTCGCCCAGCTGTGCCGGGTCTTCCAGGCCGAGGTCGCCGAGGTGACCCTGCTCCCGCCCCCGGGTGGCGGCGCCGCCCTCCGCTCGATGCTGCGGCGCGACGCCTTCGTCGAGAGCGACCGGCGTGTCGACATCGGCCTGCTCGACGAGCTGGTGCACTTCGCGGTCGAGGAGCAGCGCGGGGTCCGGCTCGGTGGCCGGGAGGGAACGCTCCTGCCCGCGGTGCTGAGCAGCCGCCACCTCAAGGACGCGATGTTCATCGCCCTGCGCAGCGAGAGCCGGATCATCGGCACCATGCTGGTGGGCAACCGGCTCGGCGACCTCAACACCTTCAACGCCGAGGACCTCACCCTCTTCGAGACCCTCGCGGTGCAGGCCAGCGTCGCCTTCGAGAACGGCAGGCTCGAGGACCGGCTCAAGCACCAGGCGTTCCACGATCCCCTCACCAACCTTCCCAACCGGGCGCTGTTCAGCGACCGCCTGGCCCACGCCCTGACCCGGCGGAGGGCGGTGGGCGGCCCTGGCGTCGCCGTCCTCTTCGTCGACCTCGACGACTTCAAGCTGGTCAACGACGAGCTCGGCCACTCCGCCGGCGACCAGCTGCTGCGCGCCGCCGGCGACCGCCTGGTGGCGGTGCTGCGTCCCTTCGACACCACCGCCCGGCTCGGCGGCGACGAGTTCGCGGTGCTGGTCGAGGACGTCGCCGGCCCCGCCGAGGCCGCCCGCGTCGCCGAGCGGATCGTCGAGACCCTGCGCGAGCCCTTCGTCCTCCAGGGTCGCGAGCTGGCGATGCACGCGAGCATCGGCGTGGCCCTCGCCGGTGAGGAGGAGGTGGACGGCGAGGAGCTGCTGCGCCGCGCCGACCTCGCCATGTACCGGGTCAAGCAGCGAGGCAAGGGGGCGTTCGAGGTCTACCAGGCGAGCATGCAGGAGGTGTTGGTGCGGCGCCTCGAGCTGCGCACCGACCTGGAGCGCGCCGTCCAGCGTGGCGAGCTGTTCCTCCAGTACCAGCCCATCGTCCGCCTCGATGACGCCCGCATGGTGGGCGTCGAGGCGCTGGTGCGCTGGCAGCACCCGCTGCGCGGCGCCATGCCGCCCAACGACTTCATCCCTCTCGCGGAGGAGACGGGGCTGATCGTGGGGCTGGGGATCCACGTCCTCGAGATCGCCTGCCGCCAGGCCCGCGCCTGGCATGTGGACCACCCCGAGCACGGCGACCTGGGGATGAGCGTGAACCTGTCTCCCCGCCAGCTGCAGGACGAGGGATTCGTCCGCCAGGTGGCCCGGGTGCTCGCCGAGACCGGGCTCGACCCCCGGCTCCTCACCCTGGAGATCACCGAGAGCGTGATGGTGGACGGCGGGGCGCCCAGCGGCCGGCTGAACGAGCTGAAGGCCCTCGGCGTCCGGCTCTCCATCGACGACTTCGGCACCGGGTACTCCTCTCTCAGCGCGCTCCAGCATCTCCCCGTCGACAGCCTGAAGATCGCCAAGCCGTTCGTCGACGGCATCGCCGAGGACCCGCAGAAGCGCGCCTTCGCCCAGGCGATCGTGCGCCTCGGCAGGACCCTGAAACTCGACCTGATCGCCGAGGGAGTCGAGCGGCGCGAGCAGCGCGACCACCTGCTCGACCTCGGCTGCCACATGGCCCAGGGCTACTACTTCGCCCGTCCCATGGACGTCGCGGCGATGGAGGAGCTGCTCCGCGCCGGCGCCCGCCGGGAGTGCGCCGCCGCCGCCCGCTGAGTCGGCCTGGTCACGGTGGCGGCGGCAACACGCTTGTCTGGTATGTTGCGGTCGCCATGGGCCTCTTCGACCTCCTCCGCCGCCTGCGCGACACCGCGTCCGAGGACGAGCCCGCCAACGGCGCCCGGCCGGTCCCCGACCCCGGGATGGTGCCCACCGCCCGCGGCACCTGGGAGCAGGCGGCCCTCACCAACGTGGACATCACCGAGGTGGTCAAGCGGCAGCTGGGGACGGTCACCCCTCCCTGGAAGAAGTAGCCGGCCCTTCCCGGCCCAGGCTCCGATGGGCCCCCATCGCATAGGGTGTTTGCCCCAGGAAGGAACCCCCTCCTCTGGGGTGTAGTGCCTAGATCGCTCGTTTGACGCCCCCTTCCGGTGGGTGCCAAAATGCGGGTGCTCTGCCCCGCCCTCCCCCAGGGGGCGGAAGGGCGATGCTCCCCATCGACCACATCGGGGGTCGCGCCGGTGATCCTGGCGGCCGATCAGTTCGGCACCACGTACGACAGCTCTCCACTCCACCCTGCGGGTCCGGTGGAGGAGCACATCCAGAGTGTCTACACGCCCATCTTCTGGGCGTCGGTGGTGCTCTTCGTCGTGGTGTCGGCGTTCATCATCTACAGCGCCCTCCGGTTCCGCCGCAAGAGCGACGACGAGGAGCCGGTGCAGGTCCACGGCAACAACCGGCTGGAGTTCGCCTGGACCATCGTCCCCTTCCTGATCCTCTTCAGCCTGTTCATCGTGACCGCGGTCAACATGAACTTCATCACCCAGGCCCCGCAGGGCGCCCTGAAGGTGTGCGTGCTCGGCCAGCGCTTCTCCTGGTCGTACTACTACAACACCGACTGCGGCACCGCCGTGCAGGTGCCCGGCGGCGAGAACCACGACACCAAGCTGAGCTACACCAGGATCATGGGCAAGCGCGCGGTGAGCGTGCTCAAGGTGCCGGCGGGCCGGCCGGTGGCGCTGGAGGTGGTCTCCGCCGACGTCAACCACTCCTTCTACCTCCCCACCCTCGGCGGCCAGATCAACGCCATCCCGAACCAGCTGAACCACATGTGGTTCCAGGCGGACAGGGCGGGCAAGTACTACGGCCAGTGCACCGAGCTCTGCGGCGACAACCACTACGCCATGGAGATCGTGGTGGAGGCCGTTCCCGGTGACCAGTTCAAGGCGTTCATCGACAGGGTTGACAGCAACAGCGCCAGGACCGGGTCCGGCGCAGGAGGTCAGTGATGGCGGTGATGGATGCCCCGCTGCCGCGGGCCCGGGCCACGTCCCCCTGGGACAAGAACAAGGGTCTGATCTCGTGGCTGACCACCGTCGACCACAAGAAGCTCGGCATCCTCTACCTGTACACCACCTTCTTCTTCTTCCTGGTCGGCGGGATCATGGCCCTGCTGGTGCGCATCCAGCTGGCCGAGCCGCAGAACAAGTTCCTGACCCCGGCGCAGTACAACCAGATCTTCACGATGCACGGCACCACGATGATCTTCCTCTGGATCATCCCCGTCTTCGCCGGCTTCGGGAACTACGTCGTGCCGCTGATGATCGGCGCCCGGGACATGGCCTTCCCACGCATCAACGCCCTGTCCTACTGGCTGATCCCGCTCGGCGGCCTGACCATGTACGCGGGGTTCCTCTTCGGCGGCACCGGTGACGCCGGCTGGACCGGCTACGTGCCCCTCACCGAGCGGCAGTACAGCCCCTCGGTCGGCCAGGACCTCTGGATCCTCGGACTGCACACCCTCGGCCTCTCGTCGATGCTCGGCGGCATCAACTTCCTGGTCACCCTCCACAACATGCGCGCCAAGGGCCTGACCTTCTTCCGGCTGCCGCTGTTCTGCTGGGCGCAGGAGGTGACCCAGGCGCTGGTGGTGCTGGCCTCGCCCTTCCTCGCCGGCGCGCTGCTGATGGTGCTCCTCGACCGCCAGGCCGGCGCCAGCTTCTTCGCGGTGAACCACGGCGGCAGCGCCCTGCTCTACCAGCTGATGTTCTGGTTCTACTCACATCCGGCGGTCTACATCATGGTCCTGCCGGCGTTCGGGATCATCAGCGAGATCATCCCGGTCTTCTCTCGAAAGCCGATCTTCGGGTACCGAGCGATGGCGTACTCGATGTCGGCGATCGCCGTGCTCGGCTTCGTGGTCTTCGTCCACCACATGTTCGTCACCGGCCTGCCGATCGCGGTGCAGACCTTCTTCTCGGCGACCTCGATGATCATCGGGGTGCCCACCGGGGTGAAGATCTTCAACTGGGCGGCGACCCTGTGGGGAGGCAGCATCCGCTACGACACGCCGATGCTCTACGCCGTCGGCTTCCTCCTCCTCTTCCTGGTGGGCGGCGTCGACGGCGTCTACCTGGGCAGCCTGGCGGTCGACTACTCCCTGCACGGCACCTACTGGGTGGTCGGCCACATCCACTACGTGCTCTTCGGCGGCAGCGTCTTCGGGGTCTTCGCCGGCGTCTACTACTGGTTCCCGAAGATGACCGGCCGCTTCCTCAACGAGTTCCTCGGCAAGCTCCAGTTCTGGGTCATGTTCATCGGCATGAACCTCGCCTTCATGCCCATGCACGTTCTCGGCCTGCTGGGGATGCCGCGCCGGATCAGCACCTACGACGATCACAAGGGCTGGGGCGACTGGAACTCGGTCTCCACCATGGGCGCCTTCCTGATCGCCGCCTCGGTGGCCATCTTCCTCATCAACTTCTTCATCAGCATGCGCGCCCCCAAGAACGCCCCCGCGGATCCCTGGGAGGGCGACACCCTGGAGTGGGCGACCACGTCTCCGCCCCCGGTCTACAACTTCGAGGTGATCCCCGAGGTGCGCAGCGCCCGCCCGGTGCGGGACATGCGCCGGGCCGCGAGGAAGGTCACCGCATGACCTCGGTCCCGCTCGGAGCGGGAAGCGCCACGGGCGCCACCACGGTGGATGGGGGGGGCTCGGAGCGGGTGCTTCGCGCGCCCTCCCGCGCGCTCCGCCGGCTCGCCGTCGCCGCCTCCGCGGCCACCTACCTGCTGATCGTGGCCGGCGGCGTGGTGCGGGTGAGCGGGAGCGGTCTCGGCTGCGGCATCAGGGGCCAGGACTGGCCGCTGTGCCACGGCCGGCTGGTGCCGCCCGCCGACCTGGCGACGGTGATCGAGTTCTCCCACCGGATGCTCGCCACCCTCTCCACCGTCCTGGTGGTGTCCCTGGCGGTGGTGGCCTGGACCCGCTACCGGCACCTCCGGCGGGTCACCCTCCCGGTCACCGCGGTGGTGGTGCTGCTCGTCGTCCAGATCCTGCTCGGCGCCGTCACCGTCGAGCTGCGCCTGCCCGGCGAGGTCGTGCTCGTCCACCTCGCCAACGCCCTGCTGCTGCTCGGCGTTCTCCTCTACGCGGCGGTGCAGACCTACGCCGACACCTCGGGCGCCCCGCGGGCGGCCGCCGACCCGGCCCGGGCGGCGGCGGTGCGCCGGCTCACCTGGGCCGCCGCCGCCACCTACGTGCTCGTTCTCAGCGGTGCCCTGGTGGTCGCCAACGGGGCGGGCTGGGCCTGCGCCGGCTGGCCACTCTGCGGCAACGGGTTCCAGCTCGAGGGCGGCACCTACGCGACCTACAACCTGCTCCACCGCGGCGTCGCCGGGGTGGTCGCGGTGGTGCTGCTGCTCGCCGTCCACGGCGTCGTGCGCACCCACCGCGGGGTCCGCCCGGTGCGGCTCGCCTCGCTCCTGGTGATGCTGCTGCTCCTCGCCCAGGTCGCCGCCGGCGCGGTGCTGGTCGAGATGCGGCTGCGCTCCGCCACCCGCGGGGTCCACCTCGCCCTGGCGTCGGCGCTGTGGGCGGCGACCGCGGTGCTGGCGATCATGGTCCGTCCGGGCACGCTGCGCTCCGACGCCTCCGCGACCGCGCCGGCGCAGGCCTCCGCATCGGTTCACGCCGAGGTGGCGCGATGACCGTCGCCGTCGGCCTGGAGACCGCCGCCGCCGAGCCGCGCGCGCTCCGGGCGGTCGCCCGCGACTACGTCTCGCTCACCAAGCCGCGGATCATCGTCCTGCTCGAGGTGACCGCCCTCGCCGCGATGGTGATGGCGGCGCGCGGCTGGCCGGGCACCTGGCTGGTGCTGGCCACCCTGGCCGGCGGGGCGCTCGCCGCCGCGGGCGCGAACACCATCAACATGTGGTTCGACCGCGACATCGACCGGACCATGCAGCGCACCTGCGGCCGCCCCATCGCCAGCGGGAGGATCGGCCCCACCGCGGCGCTCGCCTTCGGGATCGGGCTCGGCGCCGCCGGCTTCCTGGTGCTCGCCCTCTTCGCCAACCTCCTCGCCGCGGTGCTCGCCACCAGCGCTCTGCTCTTCTACGTGCTCGTCTACACGATGTACCTCAAGCGCAGCTCGATCCAGAACATCGTCATCGGCGGCGCCGCCGGGGCGGTGCCCCCGCTGGTGGGCTGGGCGGCGGTCACCGGACGGCTCGACGTCGCCGCGCTCTTCCTCTTCGCGGTGATCTTCTACTGGACCCCGCCCCACTTCTGGGCGCTGTCGCTGCTGATGCAGGGCGACTACACCCTCGCCCGGGTGCCGATGCTCCCGGTGGTGGTGGGCTCACGCCGCACCCGGGTCCACATCGTGCTCTGGACCCTCATCCTGCTCATCGTCACCGTCCTGCCCTTCCTGGCCCACTCCTTCGGCTGGGTGTACATGGCCGGGGCGGCGGTGCTCGACGGCCTGTTCCTCGCCGACGCCCTGCGCCTGCTCGGTGATCCCAGCGCGCGTTCGGCCTCGCGCCTCTTCCACTTCTCGCTCCTCTACCTGGCGCTGCTCTTCGCGGTGATGGCGATCGACCGCGTCGTCATCCCCGGCTGACTCACGGAGGCTCCGACGCATGGACAAGAACCTGGCCCGGCGCAACATGCGGATGGGCATCGCGCTCTTCGTCATCCTCCTGGCGATGTTCGGCGTCACCTTCGTGTGGGCGCAGATCTACCTCAACGCGGTCGGCTAGGGGGATCGGTGATGGCGGACACCTCGCATGACCAGCACGGCCACGGCGGCCACGACGAGATCCACCTGCCCCCCAACAGCTGGGTGCCGCTCTCGACCGCGGCCTCGCTCACCACGTTCTTCATCGGCATCATCGTCGGCGTCTGGCTGGCGATCATCGGTCTGGTCTGTCTGATCCTCAGCCTGCTCGCCTGGGTGCGCGCCGCCCGCAACGAATTCCAGGAACTGCCCGACTGAGGGTCCCGGGCGGTACGCGCCCGCTACCCTGAGGCGATCGTGAAGGCATCTCTGGGGCTCGGCGACTGGACCTTCGAGCCCACCGTCACCCTGGGCCTGGCCGCGCTGGTCGCCGCCTACGTGATCGCGGTGCGACGCGGCCGGCTGCGGCGGGACGACGACGTCACCCCATGGCTCGCCTCCGCGCGCTGGCGGCCCTGGCTGTTCGGGCTCGGGATGCTGACCGCGTTCCTGGCGCTGGAGTCACCGGTCGACACCGGTGGCGACAACTACCTGCTCTCCCTGCACATGGTCCAGCACCTGGTGCTGATGATGGTGTCGCCGCCGCTCGTGCTCCTCGGCCTCTGCGGCATGCGCTCCCCCGACCCCGCCCGGTCGCCGGGGCCGCGGCGCCTCTGGACGGCGATCACCCGGCCGCTGCCGGCCACCGTGCTCTTCAACGCGGTGCTGCTGGTCTGGCACATCCCCACCCTCTACGACGCCACCCTGCGCAACGAGACCCTGCACATCGTCGAGCACGTCACCTTCATCGCCGTCGGCGTGGTGCTCTGGTGGGCGGTGGTCGACCCGATCCGGGGAGAGGGCACCACCCCGGTGAGCTCCTTCCAGAAGATCGCCGCCCTCGCGGTGGCCGGGGTGCCACCCACCGTGCTCGGGCTCATCTTCGCGGTGGCGCGGAGCCCCTTCTACGAGTTCTACGCCCGGGCGCCGCGGCTCTGGGGCCTGAGCCCGGTCACCGATCAGCAGATTGCCGGAGTGGTGATGTTCGGGCTTGGCAACCTCGTCTATTTCGCGGCGATCTCGGTGATCTTCTGGCGAATCCTCGGCAATCCCGCGGACGACGACATCGAAGCGATCGCTCCGCCTTTCATGGGGTGAATACCCTAAAATCCCAGGCTGATCGGGCGAAGGCACGGATTCCGCGCCGCTCCGTTCCCCGAGTGGCACAGCGACGCACATCCCGGTGAGGAGGGCATGTCGATGACCAGACTCCGGAGCATCCTGCTCGGGACCGGCGCCTCCCTGGTGCTGGTGCTCAGCGCCTGCGGGAACGGTCCTCCGCCCGACGCGGGCACCGGCGGGACCACCGGTGGCACCGGCGGCGCCGGGGGCGGCGCCGCCATCGAGGTCGCGACCGGCGGCACCGCGGTGGCGACCGTCAAGGAGACCGACGACCTCAAGTTCGATCCCGCCACGGCCACCGTCAAGGCCGGCGACATCGTCGCCTTCACCAACGCGGGGACCACCCCGCACAACGTCACGTTCAGCGATGGCGGGGTGGCGTCGCCGACGATGAACGGCGGTGACCAGTTCCTGGTGAAGTTCTCCAAGGCGGGCACCTACAAGTACGTCTGCACCTTCCACGCGCCGGGCATGGCGGGAACGATCACCGTCGGCTGACGAGGGCGGGTCAGCGCCCGGAGATCGGGTCAGCGCTCGGAGACGAGGTGCACGTCGCCGGCGAGCAGCCGGATGGTGCCGGACCCGGTCTGGAGGAGCAGCGCGCCGTCGACGTCGACGTCGACCGCCCTGCCCTCCACCCGGCCCGCGGGGGTCTCGGCGACCACCGGTCCGCCGAGGCCCACGGCTCGGGCCCGCCAGCCGTCGAGGAGCGCGGCGATCCCTCCGCTCTCGAGCGCGCGGACCCGCGCCGCGAGCGCGGGGAGCAGCAGGGTGAGCAGCTCCTCGGCGGTGGGCGGCGGATCCGGGGCGAGCAGGAGGTGCAGGCTGGTGCCCGTGGCCCCCTCGGGGAACTCCTCGACCCGCAGGTTGACGCCGACGCCCAGCACCACCGCGGTCCCGTCGCCGGGGGCGGCGGGCTCGACCTCGGCGAGGATGCCGGCGAGCTTCGCACCCCCCACCATCACGTCGTTCGGCCACTTCAGCCCCACCTCGACGCCGAGCGCGGCGATGGCGTCGGCGACGGCGAGGCCGGCGGCGATCGGCACCCCCTCGGCGGCGGCGCGGGGGCGCAGCAGGATCGACGCGAGCAGCGCGGTCCCCGGCGGCGCCACCCACCGGCGGCCCTGACGCCCCCGCCCGGAGGTCTGCTCGCCGGCGACGCAGAGGTGGCCGGCGGCGGCCCCGGCGCGGGCCGCGGCGCGCACCAGGTCCTGGGTGCTCGGCGTTCTCGAAACTGAGCGAAACGAGAAGCCGGGGAAGGCCGTTGAACCTGCTACGAGCAGCGGCCCGGTCGCTTCTCTCACTGTCGTATGTCCATTGGCAAGCCTCCGCAACGTCGTGACCCAGACCCGTCCTACCGTTCGGACCGTGAGATCAACGCAGTTGACGCGAAAGTGGGACGGGGCTACCATCCCGGGTGGCACTGGGCACTACACCCCACAGACAGGAGTATTGCCCCCGTTTGGGAGCCTAGGGGTCGGATGATCGATAGAACCGTCTTGCAGATCGAACGTCTCAACGAGCACCACGAGCGTGAGCGCGAGCATCGCTACGCGCGTCGCAATCGCATCCGATACATCGACGAGCTTCTCAACGAGTTTGAGCTCCTCAATCTCGCCGACGAACCCGACGTTCCTCGTGAGTTGACCGGGAAGGCGTACCGCCTGGTGGCGGAGGAGGAGCATCCGATCGTCCGCAGGCCTCTCCGAGAGGTCCCGATCGCGGACTGGATGGATGCGCTGTACGACCTCCAGGACACGCTCATGCTGACCGTCGAGGACGACATCGACTAGCTGGCCGCGTCAGCCGGGGAGGCCGCCGACCCCGGCGGGCTCCAATGGGTCGACACCCCCGGCGAGGTAGGTCGCGCATCGGGTCCGTGCCATGCTGACGGCACGTTCGGCGATGTCTCCACCCACGAACCGGCAGCCGTTCCGGAGCGCGGCGATCGCCGCCGAGCCGCTGCCGACGAACGGGTCGCAGACCAGGAAGCCGGGCTCGGTGCTGCCCGCCAGCATCCGCTCGAAGAGCGCCACCGGTTTCTGGGTCGGATACGGCGCTCGGGTCAGCCGCTTGATCGCCCACACGTCGGGCAGGTCGCGGCGTGAGAGCCGGCGCCGTCCCTTGGTGGCGAAGAGCACGTGCTCGTGGCGCCGCCGGAAGTAGTGGCCCATGCCCAGGTTGACCTTGTCCCAGACCAGCACGTTCTTGACGTCGAACACCTCGCGGACCACCGCGCCCAGGCTGAGCAGCGAGAAGCTGTCGAACATGATGTAGATGTGCCGCCCGTCACGGAGCACGCGGTGGCACTCGGTGAGGAAGGCCCGGTAGCTGTCGGGGTCGTCGTGGAACTCGGTGAACCAGCGGCCGTCGCCGTGGTGGTCGCGGTAGTGCCCCACGATCCGGCCGTGACCGAACTGCATGTGCTGGTTCATGCCGGAATAGGCAGGATCGGTGACGATGAGGTCGACCGACTCGTCGGCGAGGCCGCGCAGGAAGCGGATGCAGTCGTCCTGGCGGATGTCGTACGGCGCCGGCGCCACCGCGTCCTGCGTCAGCGGTCGCATCGCCACCTCACCTCCGCCACCCGAACGCTCGTTCGCAACTCTATCAGCGGGCGGTGGGGGAGGGGTGGTACGCCTGGAGGGACTTGAACCCCCGCTCCCGGCTCCGGAGGCCGGTGCTCTATCCAGCTGAGCTACAGGCGCACGGCGTGGAAGGCGAGTATACCCGCGGGACTGCTCAGCCCCACTCGAAGGGGCGCCCGTCCCAGGGGTCGAGGATGGGATGGACGGGGGTCGCGGCGAGCTCGGCGAGACGGCAGAGGAAGGCCTCGACCTCCTCGGCGTCGAGCAGCCGCAGCAGCTGGCGGCGCAGCCGGGTGCGGCGCCGGGCGTCGGCGTGGAGCTCGCGGACGGCCACCGCGGCCTCCTCGGGGAGCGGGCTGCCGCCGAGCTGGAGGAGGACCGTCCGCTGCCGCGGGTAGGGAAGGAAGCTCAACCCGTTGTCGATCCCCCACAGGCGCAGGTCGCGGCCGACCAGCAGGTGTGCGCCCTTGCGGTCGGCGTTGTTGATCAGGGCGTCGAGGGTGGCGAGCAGCGGCAGCTGTCGCTCCAGGGTCGCGCGCTCCTCGGGCGTGGGGCGGCGCTCGGCGACGTCGACGAAGAGCTGCACCGAGCCGGGGCCGGCGGGCCCATCGCGGAGCACCGTGGGCGGGATCAGCCCGAACCCGAGGGCGGCGTCGACCCGGTAGCTGGCCACCTCCCGGAGGTGGAGGGTGCCGTGGGGGAAGTCCCAGAGCGGCCGCTCGCCGCGGGCCGGCTTGTACACGCCCCGCAGCGGCAGCTCGGGGTCGGTGGGGTCGGGGGCCTCGAGCTCCAGCAGGAAGACGGCGTTGGAGGCGTAGACGATGCGCCCCACGCCGCGGAGCGGCGCGGTGGCGAGCAGCCGCAGCGCCGTCGCGTCGACGTCCGCGCCACCCTCCTCGGGAGCGCGGGCGGCGACGGTGCGGAAGCGGTGGTCGGGCTGGCGGCGCCCGGTGGCGTCGTCGGGGAGGAGCGCGCCGCGCACCAGGCGCGAGGACCAGGCGTCGGGGTCGAGGTGGGGACGCCGGCCGGCGGGCAGCGGAGCCTCCGGCTCGGGGTCACCCGCGCCCGCCCGGTCACGGCGTCCGCCGTCGCTCACGCCCCGGCGCGTGCCCCGTCAGCCGGAGCGGCGGACGATGACCGCGGCGGTGACCGCGGCGAGCAGCGCCGGCACGCCGAAGACGAGGAGGACCACCACCACGCTCCGCAGCGAGCCGCCACCGATCCCGATCCAGGTCACCAGGGCGGCGACGAAGACCACCAGGGCGGTGATCGCCGCATTGCGCACCCGGGCGGGGTGACCGGTCACCCCGGCCGCGGCCGCGGAGCGGCGCGGTGCCGGCCGGTCGACCGTCGAGGGTCGGGGGGCGCCGCCGCTGTCGTCCTCGGGCAGGTCGGAGCGGTCGAGGGCGGCCCACCACGGGGGCGCGCCACGGTTGCGGCGCTGCTCTGGCCGGTGGCCGGGGGCTGAACGGAGCTCGTCAGACATCCTGTAGCGCGTGTCGACCTGCGGGTTCGTGGGCGGACACCGCCCGTCGACGACATCAGGAGGGCTGGCGGCTCCGGTGATCATACGCCTCCGCGTGGGCCCGGCCCAGGGGGCCAGATCGAGAGGCGACGGATGGCGGCCGCGGGGCTGCGACAATCGCGGCGTGGCGGAGGCGCGGGAGCGAGACCTCGAGGAGCTGGTTGCCGCCCACCGCGCCTGCACCCGCTGCGCGGACGGCGGCCTGATCGCCGTCGCCCGGCCGGTCTTCAGCGGCCGCCCCGGCCAGCGCATCCTGCTGGTGGGCCAGGCGCCCGGGCCGGTCGAGCACGACGTCAGCCGGCCCTTCGCCGGCCGCGCCGGCCGCGAGCTGGTCCGCTGGATGATCCGCGCCGGCTTCCGGGACGAGGACGACTTCCGCCACCGGGTGTGGATCACCTCGACCACCACCTGCTTCCCCGGCCGCCGCCCCGACGGCGCCGGCGACCGCCGCCCCGGACCGGCGGAGGTGGCGCTCTGCGCCGGCTGGCTGGACGGGGTGCTCCGGCTGCTCGCGCCGCGGCTGGTCATCCCGGTCGGCAGCCTGGCCCTCTCCCGGCTGCTCGGCGGGATGCGCCTCGACGACGCCGTCGGCCACGCCGTCGACGCCGCCGGAGCCCGGGTGGAGGAGACGTCGCCCGCGGTCGACCGGCTCCTGCTGCCGCTGCCCCATCCTTCGGGCCAGAGCCGCTGGCTCAACGACCCCGAGCGGCGGCTCCGCCTCGAGGCGGCGCTGGCGCGGCTGGGCGGCCTGCTGGACTGGGCCGGGAATGGCGACCCGGAGCGGTGACGCCATGTGGCGATGCTAAGATCCCGCGGTTGCCGAATTCCGTCGACTGAGAGCCCGTGCCTGACATCACCGAGCCCGAGCCGCCCGTCACCGGGATGGTGAGCGCGACCAAGAACGCCGAGGAGATCCTCGAGCGGATCTTCGCTCCCACCCCCAAGGCCAGCCCCGCCGAGCAGGCGGAACGCACCCTGCGCCGTCCCCGCCAGCTGGTCTATGTGGGGATGAGCAACCGCAACTTCTACTGGCGCGCGCACATCACCAAGTTCGTGCTCGACGAGGGCTTCGTGCCCCTGACGCCGTTCATGCTCTTCGACTACTACCTGCTCCACACGGTGCCGAAGGACGTGGTCCGCGAGGCCCTGAACAACCTGATCGTGCGCTGCGACCAGCTCTGGGTCTTCGGCAACCTCTCGCTCGGCGTGAAGGTGCAGATCGGCATCGCCAAGCGGCTCGGCAAGCCGGTGCGCTACTACGACATCACCGATCTCCCCTACCGGGTGGTGAGCGTGCCCGAGTCGATGGTCAGCGAGGAGCGGCGCGACTAGGCACCCCGGGGGACGCGGGTCGACCTCCGCCGGCCGTACATCCCCCCCGACCAGCCGGGCTTCTGCGACCCAGATGTCGCATCGAATGTCACCAGCGGACCGCCTCGAGGGATTAGGCTGGTCCCCTGGCCGGCAGTCGAGCGAGAGGAGAGCCCGGTGATCCAGTCCCCAGACCGGTCCGCCTGGACGAATCGCCGCCCGGACGTCGCCGGGCTGCTCCGGGACCGGACGCTGCGCCTGCTGTGGATCGTCTACTGCGGGGCGGGCGCCGCCGACCTGCTCACCACGGGGCGAGCGCTCTCGATCGGGTTGCGCGAGCGCAACCCCATGGGCTCCTGGCTCTACCTCCACGCGGGCATGGCCAGCCTCTGGACGGTCAAGGCCGTGGTGCTCGGCGCCATCCTCGTCGGGCTCTCCCTTCTCCCGCGCAGGGTGGCGGCGGGGGTGACCGCGGCCCTCGCGCTCGTCGCCTGGTTCACCGTGGTCGCCAACCTGGCCGCCCTCGCCGCCGGCTGACCCGCTGAGCGGAGCCTCCGTCGCCTGGCTCGCCATCCTCGGCGCCCTCGCCGGCGCGGCGGTCGGGTCCTACTCCGGGGTGATCGCCGGTCGGGGGTGGCGCGGCTCGCTCGCCGGCCGTTCGGGGTGCGACGGGTGCGGGCGCGAGCTGCGCGGCTGGGAGCTGGTGCCGGTGGTGAGCTACCTCGCACTGCATGGCCGGTGCGGGCGCTGCGGGGCGCGGATCCCGGTCTCGCTGCTGGTGCGTGAGCTGATCGGTACAGTCGTGGGGGTGGTGGTTGTCCTGCTCGTGACGCGACGGTGACCCAGGGCCTTGCTTCGAGGTGTACACCTACCCTATGGTCCATCTGCGCATGCCCAACGATTCCGTAAGCATCGGTCCGCTCCTCGACGCCCTGTTCGATCAGGGCGCCACCGACCTCCTGCTGAGCGTCGGCGCTCCGCCGAGCCTGCGCATCGACGGCCGGCTCACCCCGGCGACGTCGCGGCCGCTCACCGCACTGCAGACCGAGGAGCTCGTCCAGCAGCTGGTCGCCGACGGAGCGCGGCACACCCTCGAGGAGCAGGGCGCCGTCGACTTCTCCTTCCAGTGGACCGAGCGTGGCCGCGTCCGCGGAAACGCCTTCAGGCAGCGCTCGACCTACGCGATCGCGCTGCGGGCGATCCCCAACGCGATCCCCTCCTTCGGCGACCTCCGGCTGCCGGCGGTCGTGGAGCGGCTGGTGGAGCTGCCCCGCGGTCTGAT